>JAITBC010000291.1 GCA_031283785.1 Tannerella sp.
GCATTGCAGGCGTAAAATAATGAAAACAGCGCTAATAAAACATTTTTCATAACTAAACGGTAATAATTAGAGATTAATATTCTTCGTAGAATTTTATATTATCTATTTTAATATCAACAGGTCCGTTCACAACAAGATGATATATCCTGAAGAAGTTCACGGCCGACAGGTCTAACCTGCCTCCCGATTCTTCGGCCTCCGAGAGTTTGAGTGCGACTTTGTTCCAGCCGTTCTGTAACCGGCGTTCGCTTGTGAAGTTCCAGTGTAATTCCTGCGAATCGGGATTGCCCGAACTTGTTATTTCTATCTGTCCCGGCCATGTCCAGTCGAATACGGAAACATCCGAAATATACAGGTCGAACTGCAGTACGCCATATTCAAGGCCGACTTTCGAATCAACCGGTTGATCGAGATTTTTCTGAATAACAAAACCGCCGCCCGAATGGAATTTCACCGAATAATTACCTTCCTGCGGATTATCCGTATCCAGTACAGGACCCTCAGCTCCTGCCCATCCTGCGGTCGATTCGCATTTGTCAAGCGCGACGCCTTCGGGTTCGGATTCCGGCACAATCTCGCCGATATTTATCTGTTGCGCCGGTGCATAATTGAACTTTGCGCCGCCGAAGTTGCTTACCGCTCCGATCCTGAAGAAATACGACTGATCGGGTTTCAGCAAAGACATATTCCTTGCCACATTGATGACGACTTTGTGCTCCTCATCTTCGGCAACCTGTCGGTTTAACACTTTTTCGGAAGCGACAAGCCGTATCGGTTCGCCGACAATAGGCTCGCTATGAGCGTATAACCCTATCTTCCCGACGGCATCCGGCGTTGTCTTTTGAAGTCGGAAAGTAGCGATAATATTGTTCCCGTCCTTCACAATAGATGCGTCTTTTACCCTGATATAGGGAGTAACCGTGAAATCGAGTTTCGTATTTTTCCCTATTTTTATATCCTGTTCGTCAATTTGCACAAAATTACGGTCGTTGGGCTGTACGGTGTAAGTGTTTGAAAACAGGAGGGTATTGGCATAAGTACCATCGTTTTTCACTCTTAAATACTGTGGGGAAACAGGATCATAGCCGTGTTCCGTAATTTTTATCGTCGTTCCGTTTATCAAATCCGACTGAACAGGTTCATTTGTTTCCGCGTCGATAATAACGCCCGACAACTGCGCATCGGGATAGCCGTAATTATCAAGTTCGCATGAATTTGCCAGCACCGTGAAAACAAGTACGGCCGGCAGGCAGTATAATTTTAATATTTTTGATTTCATATCAATACTTTTTAATCGGTTAATAATTGGGATTCTGTATCAATCCGTTCGAGCCTATGCCCGGTATAGGGCTGTAATACATGTGAGTGTTGAAGGACAACGGTACTTCACGTATGATATATTTCCTGACAAAGATATACTTCGGCGGACTGACACGCAGGTCGAGTACCGGAAGCAGCGCCGTCTGTATCGTATTGTTGAACACTTCATGAAATTCGCGCCTGCGTATCAAATCCCACCAGCGTTTGTTCTCAAAAGCCAGTTCGACCCTGCGTTCGCGTTGCACGTTTTCGATTGTCAGCGGGATTTCGGTCCTGTGGCCGGCGCGACGCCTTGTGGCATTAAGCGCAATTGTAGCCGTTTCCTGCGCATCTCCGGCGGAATACCCGCTTTCAACTACCGCTTCCGCATAGTTCAGTAAAATCTCGGCATAGCGAAATTCCATCCAGTCCTGGGTAGAATATCCGAGATCTTTGTTGCCGGACACCGTCGTCGGCGAAAGGAATTTCTTGAAGCTGAATCCTGTCCTTGTCATTTCGGCCAAATGTTGCTGGTCGAATCCCGAATATTCTTTCCACGCATCGGCGCCAAAGGTATGGTATGTTACGCCGTCAACTTCGATTGACGCCTTGTCGGCTTCGATCACGGCCGTCCCGTCCGGCTGTATATATCCTGCCTGGATGCGTATCGTTTGATCTTTCCATTCCGTAAAAGGCAGGATGACCGTCGACCATAACCGGGCGTCCTTGTCCTTGAAAATTTCATAAGGCGTATCGAAACGCAAGTAGGATTTGGCAGGGCTGTAACCGTTATAATCACCGATATTACCGTCTGTTGTCGTGATAATTGTCGCATTCTTGCCCGGATCGGTATAGCTTTCATACGTATCGACAAGATCCAGCGTCGGATTCATACGTCCCGGATGTGGAGCGCCGTCGGCCGTCTGGTTCGGATTAAACCAGAAATCCATCGCATGACCTGTACCCGGGATGCCGTAACCGTAAACAAGGATGGCTTCTTCGGGAGCTACATTCGGATCCTGAAAAAGAGACAGCAGATTATTAACCGCTTCATCGGTCGAATTGGGACTGGGCTGGTACAACCCGTGAACGCCGCCGTCCATTACCGTTTTTGACGCCTGAATACACAATTCATAATAATGATTTGCAAGCGAAGCGTCAATACCGACAAGTCCTTCCGAAACGGCCTGACCCGAAAACGGCGTTTTGTTCCGGTATTTGGCGATGGAAGCCGCATGAAGCGCAGCGCGCGACTTCAACGCATAAGCCGCCCATCTGGTGGCTCTCCGCGCGTCGTTTCCACTGCGTGTCGAAGGCAAGTGTTTGATGGCCTCGTCACATTCCGACATCACAAAATCCCACGTATCCTTTTCTGTGCTCCGCGGCACTTTCAATGATTCTACGTCCGACGTATATTGTTGAAATTCCGTAATGACAGGGACGCCGCCATACCTTTTTGCCAGTGCATAATAATTGAAAGCCCTGAGGAAATGCGTTTCGCTTATTAATTCGTTTTTCTTCTCTTCACTAAATGATGTTATTGCGGGAATTGTTTCCATTAACAGGTTAACGTCGCGGTTGAACTTGTAACCTGCGTCCCACCATCCGAAATTTGTCCCGTCAACGAGATGGTTAAATTCCGAATTGACGGCATTCCCGGTCTGCGCATCGGGATGAATTCCGACAGTATTCTGCAGGGCCGTATGAAATCCTATCCTGTTGTAACTGAAATCTTCAAATGGAGCCTGATAATACAGGTTGGCCAAAAAAACGCGAATACCGTCTTCGCTCGAAAGCATGACTTCATTGCTGATCTTATTCAGCGGGTCCAAATCGAGCACATCGTTTCTACAACCGTAGAATGTGAATAAAATGCCTGATATTGCCAATAAAAATATATTTCTTTTCATAATCGGTTTATGTTTTTAAAATGTCAAATTGATACCAGCGTTAAAACTCTTTGAGAGGGGATAAACCCAGCCTGCATTAAACGACCCTTCTATCTTTTCCGGATCAAACGGCTTTACAAACGGATCGCAGATCGTCAGCAGGTTATAACCGCTGAAAAAGAGCCGCAAATTTTGAACTCCATAAGGATTAATAATCCGTGAAGGGATCGTATAACCTAATTCCAGAGACTTCAGACGCGCGTAAGAAGCGTCGCGCCGCCACATCGAGCTTTCGTTGTACATCGCGCCGACGTCGGGCTGTCGACGAATAGCAGGCCATGTTCCCGAAATCCATTCGCTGTTCGGGTCGAACTGGTCCGACAAATGCCAGCGGTCGTAAAAATAAGCCGGCATATTGCCGTCGTTCCAAAGCATTGTCGCATAGTTGTGCGTGAAAAGCACCGAATATTTGGCAGATCCCTGCCATAACATGTTGAAATCGAAATTCTTGTATTTGGCTGCAAGCGTCAGCCCGTAATGCATTTTCG
>JAITBC010000314.1 GCA_031283785.1 Tannerella sp.
TAATTGACTTCAAATTGGTCTATGGCGTATATTTTTGTAATGGCGTCCGTAATTTTTTCCTTAATCTGGGTATCCAATGCGGCGTCTCTTTCTTTAATATATCCGCTAACCGATTCACCACGGTTATTGGCGTCGGCTCCTCCCAGATAGGCATTTTCTATGCTGGCGATATTTCCGGCGAAATCCACTTGCGAATTATAGCTGAAAGGCGATTCGATATAGCTTTCGTCTTCTCCTGTATGGGGTTTGCCTATTTTCATCGATCCCACCTCGTCTGCAATGGTAATGCATCCGTCAAGAATGGCAGTGCAAGACCCCAACGCTGTTTTGTATGTTGCGTTAGGCGTTTCTTTCATCAGTTTGGCATACTCGGAGTCAGCCTCTTCGCCCAATTGTGCGTAATTGAACGCCCTTTTTGCGTAGTTCAGTTTTTCGCTGCTGATGCCGGTTTCTCCAAGCCATCCCACTTCAATCAAACAACATTGATTGCGCAAGTCGCCGGCAACAGCTACTGCATATATTAATTCAAGTTCCGTAATATCGCTTGCGTTTCTTACGCTTCCATTTCTGAAAATAATGTATTCTATGCTGTGAAACCCAAGTAACCCGTCTTCATTTTCCGTGCTTGAAACCTTTATATCGCCGTCTTCAGCGCCGTATGAACGAACCAACGTTTCATTTGCCATAAGGCTATTGAAAGCGTCTACCGCCATAGGCCACGTGTCAATATGAGGGTCGATACCCAGTTGGTCAACGGGGCCGAATAAAAAAGCTTCGCTCTTTTCCCAATAGTTGCGGGCTTTTATCCAGTTATCCGCTGCTTTTTGGAGATTTGCGTCTGTTTTTCCGGCCTTTAATGCAACGATTGAAGCATATAAATCCATCGACGCTTTCGACAGGTTCGCGTATGTAGAAAGAACGGTTTTATCTACATATTGCTCGGTAATGGCTTTATACGCTTCTTCTTTTGCGGTCTCGTCAATATCAGGATTATCTCCGCAAGCGGTCATGCAGCAAACTAAAGCCAATGCAGCGAATGCCGTGAAAGAAAGTTTAAGAAAAATTTTCATAACGTGCAGTGTTTATTATTGAATGAATTATGATTGGTTTATGGTGAATTGTTCGATACTTAATTAAAAAATCCGGCATACGCAATACCTATCGAAAGACTGTTTTCGTTGTTGTATTGGCTTTTTAGGATTCCTGCCGAATATTCCGCTTTGACGACAATATCCTTAACAGGGAAATAATTGATGCCTCCTACAATTTTCCGGCGTTGGCACCATTCGGTTTTCTGGATGCTTTCATCTGTTTTAAACATGGAATCGTAATATTCATAACGACCGAACAGATAAAGCTTTTGTTGCTTTTGGGCGAATGGTTTTATGTGTGAGAATATATCGTATCCGGCTTCAATTCCTGTGCACAAAGCATCGGAAGCGACATTGGTGCGTGGCGAAGGAGAATATTTGGAAAGCGTTTTGTTGTATTCGGAGATAGTTTTGGAATCGCCCAAATGTCCGTAATCGAAATATCCGCGCGCAATAATATTATGCCCTTTATATTCGAAATCAAACGAACCGATTGTAACGGCGCCTTTCACTTTTTTATACTTCTCCGCCTGGCTGGGTAAAATACTGTTGGAAAAGCTGTGCCCGTAATAGCCGCTGATCCCGGCGCGCAAACCGGGGATAGTATAGTTATCGATACGGAGAGCGCCTGCATACGTATTGGCTACTTTAAATTCATAAGGCGAAGCAGAAGCCCCTTGTATCCAGTTTTTCCGGCTGAAAAATTCGGAATCGAGCCCGGGCAGGAACAGGGCTTCGTAACGCCAGTTTTTTCCGAGAAAACCCCATACGCTCGCGCCTGTTTCGTGCCATGTACAAGGCAGGATGGTGTTTTCGCCTTCGGGACGATACACGGTGAAGAACTGTGTGGGCAGGTGATTGCCGTTGGTCAGTCCTACGGGAACAATAATGTGGCCAAAACGGAGATTGAGCGCTTTATTGACTGTTTTTTCAATCCAGAACTGTTCCAGGGCGACTTCGCCGCCCCGTTCCACTTCGGTTTCATATTCTCCTGCTTCTTCGGCTTCCAATTCTACCGCAGCTTCCACGCCGCCGTGTTCAAATTCAATTTCGGAATTCATCCGCCATCCCTTTCCAAACTCGTAACCGATAAAAATAACCATGTGAGGAATATCAAAACGCCCATGATAGCCGCTGTTCTTATATTTCTCCGCCTGCGAATAGCGATTGAAATTATCACTGAAAAAATTGCGCGTCATAGCTACTTCACCGTAACCGCCCAATTGAAGGCGAGAGGCTTTGAATAAACCGGCAATGTTCGGTTCGGTGCTTGTATCTTTATTTTGTTCTGTTGCCGGAGACGTTTTCTCTTTGGTAACGCTTTGCGCATGTCCCGTCGTGCATACAGCGGCAAAAACCAGGAAACAAAATAATATTCGGATGAGATTCCTTTTCATTACATTATAATTAAATATCCTATCGGATGACCGGCAATATCAACTGTATCAATCGGTTTTCCGGACAGAAAGCAAGGCCGGCAAACCTGTTCTTGATAAAAATAGCCTATATCTCCGTTTGTTTTATTTATCACGCAAAGGTATAATCCTTAAAAGAACCGTCCAATCCCTATAAGTAATGATTTTATTCAAAAAAAATACCTAAAAATGATGATATGAAAATTTTGCCTGCCTCCCTTTAGCGTTGCTTATATTTGCCGGGACTTTCCATAACACCCTTTGGAACAAGAAGATAATACTTTTTCGACTCTATCCGAATAAATTTAGATGCGTTATCACTTTTTAATTTACTGATAACCAGCGTAAAAAATAATATATAACACTATTATAAGCCTCTCCGGCGAGTAAAAAAATGTTTACTTTTGGAAATATTATTGTAACTTTGGGCGTTATTCACCCTGTTATGATAATGAATTTATGAAGAAGAAGTCTCCGCAGATACTATCCCCTGAAAACTATATTCGTCAGAGAGCCCGTAATCTTCCGGTATTCAAGTGTTTCGTCAACGACGGATGGGAGGAGGACGGTCTTGCGCACATAATCGTTGCCCGTAAGCATATTAACGGAAATATTACCTATTGCTCATATCTTGTAGACCTGAAATGCCTTGGTATAAAAGATACATTATACGAATTTAATAATCCTGAAAATGAGTTTGATGACTATAAACGTAATTTAGATGCCGTTCTTCATCTAGGCGAGTGCGATTATGATCTCGTACATAATATTATTCATGCCGGGTGGGAATATGCCGAAGATATTGGTTTCAAACCTCATAAAGATTTTCTATCCATCACGCAGTACATGCTTGAAGAAGACAGCGACGATATTCCCTTGATTGAAATAGCGTGTGGAGGCGATAACGGGAAACCGCTTTTCATACAAGGCCCTTTTGAGGATGATGCAATCGCCAATACTATTATCAACAGGTTGGAAAAGAAGCTGGGCGCCGGTAATTTTGACTATATTCTCGAAGGTTATGACGATTTTGACGATATGGAGGAAGAAGACGCCCTTGATGATGAGACTGACGATGATATTTGGGATGAGATGGGTGTTTTTCACGATGAGTATGTCAATAACAGTTATGAAGAAAATGTCTCTATATTCCTGAAGTT
>JAITBC010000316.1 GCA_031283785.1 Tannerella sp.
ACCCCCACACATTGTCGGACTGGTAATTTCGGTTCGAAGCGCTCGCAACGACAACATAGAGACCGGCATCGACGGGAGGGGAGGAACTCCATGTTTGGCCGTTGTTCCAGTCACAATACGCTATTGAGACCGTCAGGCTGGGGTCTTTCGCCGTTATGATTGGAGCATGAGCGGCGCCGTCGTAAGTGACGCTCGTCGGTCCGCTAACGTCAAAATCGTTTGTCGTCAGCGTCAGCAGGGCTTTGTTGATGGTGAGAATATTGCCGAACCAAAGATTAGCGGCATCAACAGGATTGAAATCTGCGTTTTCGGCAACATACATAGCGACAACATATGGATATGCCTCGGTTGGGGCGGAGGTCCAACCGATTTCTTCATTATAATACACAATATTCAAGCTCATGCCTGTGATTTTCGGCGTGATATCTGCGGCTTGAACGGCGCCGTTATAGGAAACGACCTTCGGATTATAGTCAAAATCGGCCATTGTCACCGTGCGTTTATTGACCGTAAATTCGACGTCGAACGTCGCGGAGAGTCCCGAGCCTGAAACCGTCACCGTGGCGTTATACGTTACTCCGCCATTAACCGTAAGACCTCCTTTCGGGTAAACGGTAAAGGAGGTATTGTCACCTGCCGCCAAGTCCGTAAACGATGTTTCCGAAAGTTCAAAATCGCCGGCGTTCACACCGCTCAATGTAACGGTAAGTGCACCGGTAGCGGCGTTACCTGTATTTTCTATCTTTACCGATACAACCGGCGCCGGATCGTAACCGTAGGCGGCATCAAGGCTTTGGATACCGGTCTTATCTAACGTGAGTGCCGGTTGCGCATAAGCGTTGCCGGCAAATAACGTTATCATGAGGACGGCCAGGAATGTAACGACCGTCGTTGTCGTTTTGGCGGAAGCGCGACTTTTTGCTGCCCCTCCTTTTCCATTGCACCGGGAATCTTGCCCGCGCACATAACTGTGTTTAAAAAAATTTCTCATCGTTCATTTATTTTTAAAAAATTAAACATTAGTAATTGTACTCTCATTTTATTTTATCTTGCAAACAATTGTGGAAAAACAATAGAGAACACCAGGATCAGCAGACCGGCAACCAAAATGAGGACGGTTGTTTTCCTGACGCCTTTCCATTCTTTGAGGATGATTCCCCATACGTTGCTGAACAAAATATCCAGCGACATAAGGATACACCAGGAGAAGGCCAATAAGACCGGCGAAGATTGCATAAAACTTTTCCCTATCTCCAATCCGAAAAACTGGCTGTACCACAGTAATCCTGCCAGGGCGCAAAACAGCAGGTTATTAATCCATTTATTGGCCGGCAATGAAACGTAATCTTTAAACGTCCCGTTTTTTACGTTTTGATAAAGACAATACGTCGCATTGGTAACAAATCCGCCCAAAGTCACAAGGAACACTACCGGTAAACCGGCAAAGAGCGCATTGACGCCTTTCGACAGGGCAGCGTCCTTGATTGCCTGACCCGAATTTAACCCCAGGGCAAAGCAAGCGCTCATCACACCGGAAAGAAGCGCTATCAAAAGACCTTTTTTCAGCGCAAAATCCTTGACGGCTTTTCTCCTTTCTTCTTCGCTCATATTTTTCGACCGCAGACTTCCCGCATAACCGATAACGGCAATCCCTGCCATGGAGACGCAAACCGCTATTAACAGAATCAAACCGTTGCCCCTGAATAAATTCTCTCCTTCCTGCAGAGCTGGAATCAGTGTCCCGAAAGCGGAACAAGCGCCTAATGCCAGCGATTGACCTAATGCGATACCAAGATAACGCATGCTCAAACCGAACGTCAAGCCTCCCACGCCCCACAATACGCCGAAAATAATTGATTTAAACGCTCCGTCCGCTTGCCGGAGCTCTAACAGTTCCAACAGACTGCCGCCTTCAGGAACGGCAAGCAAAGAGCCGAAAGCGGGAAATACCAACCATGCAAAAACGCCTTGCACTAACCAGAAACTCTCCCACGACCAGTCTTTTATTTTCTTGATAGGGACATAAGAACTTGACTGTCCGAAACTGCCTATAGCGATGACAATTAAAGCTATTAAAAGATTCATAGATGTCGATTTTTAATGTGCAAATTCATACAAATAACTTAACCTTCCCATCGGCATGGCGCTACCCGATTTGTAATAGTTCATGATATCGGAAGAATTTTCCACTCCCATGGCCACCTTAAAGTAGAACTTGTTTGCGTTGCCCAGGCCGACTGTCGAGCGCGGAACGGACAAAAGAATAACGTCGTCATTACGGACAATCCGGGCATTGCCCGTTTCCGTTGCCGCAAATCCGCTTGAAAACTTACCTGTCGAAGCTTTGTCGCCGTCTATTTTTCGGCCTATGACGTATTCGTAACTTTCCCATCCTTTTACGCTTGGCTCGCCGGCGCCGATAAATACATTCAAGTAGTTATCTCTATTCGCATCTCCGTTGAATTTATCCTTCCCCTTGATGTAGAAATAAATGTTTTGCGTATCATACGATACCCGGATTTCCTGCAACTTATTTTCGGGCGACGCCTGCGTATAACGTACCGTTTGGGAACCGCCGAAAGCGTCGCGAGCCATAAATTTTTCATCCGGATTGCGGACGATGTATGCTACATTATTCCATTGCGACAGGGCGCCCGACAGATCAATGGTTTTGGCCCCGTTCGTCTCCTCTTCCGTCTGCATTCCCTTATAGCGGCGGATATTGCGGATCAATTGAAGGTAGAACGCATCCTGATAACCTCCGTTCATCGGCTCAATGTCGCGCGAATATTCCTTGCTTGCGGCATCGACCAGCGCATATTCGCCATCGTAAGCCTGTTTGTATGCAATCCATTCATTCCATCCGCCAACGGAGATCATGGGCGGATCAGCGCTTATCGCACGATCCCACTGTGACTGAAAAAACGTACCTTTATCTACGTCGGCAGAGACATTCTGCTTAGTGGTTACATTCCAGCCTCTCCCCCAATTCGTCCAGTTCTCACGGGTTAGCGAAAATGACATTGGCACCATCGGGTGGCTTGCCACCGTCACGTTCATCACCTGCGACTGCGTATGCAGAGGTTGGGGAAAACTCCATTCCACCCAGGGAAAACCGTCGGGAAAAACAGGATCGAAAGGCCATTGAGGTTTCAGGAAATGGAAAAAACCAAGTATATCCGCCGAAAGCGTACCCGGTTTGTAAGCGTTGTCATTGCGCGACGCCGCTTCCCTCAAATCGTCCGCCGCATCGGTATATGCGATGATCACCGGTTTACCGTCGATACGGTACCATGTATCCGGATAACGGTTGGGCTGGTACAACGCCGCATACAAGTCTCTTACGGTCTGGAACGAATGAGAATGGGTATAGAACACCACTTTAGGCGGATTCCAGCCGTTTTTCAACATTTCGTCAATTACAGCGCAGACTTTCAGAAATACGTTGGAATAGATCAGTGCATTGGTCGTGTCGAAATAGATAAAATCGACGCCGGCTAAGGTAATCATCTGCATTTGCTTCCGGATCACCCATTCGTCGTCGGAATTGTAGTATCCCCAAAGCGGTTCGCCCCAATAATGCGCCTGACCGTTGGGACTGATTTCCGGGTCAAGCCAGTTGAAATGAGTAAGGATTTTTATGCCGTTGGGTAACGCCGCAATTTTGGTAGCGTCATAGACGCCCGAAGCATAAGGCTGGCCTATCCATGGCCAGTAAAACATCCCCACCTGCCTGTCTTTCTTAAAAGCCGAGACTGTGCCGAAACTGCGTCCGAAATGGTCCACTCCTACTATCTTGAAACTGTTGTATTTGGTAACGGGCGCAGGATCGACGTTATTGTCCGG
>JAITBC010000345.1 GCA_031283785.1 Tannerella sp.
GCCATTGACCAGATTTCTGTAAATATTGCCCCGTTTGATATTCGTCAATCCAACTTTACCGGCGCCAGCGTTAATGCGGTTACCAAAAGCGGTGATAACACGTTTAAGGGGTCTGTTTATACCTACCTGCGCCCGGAGTCCTTTGCAGGAAAAACCGTTGACGGCACAAAATACGAATGGGATGAAACATCGAAACAAACATATGGTTTGAGCTTAGGCGGGCCGATTATCAAAAATAAATTATTCTTTTTTGTAAACGGTGAGTATGAAAAATCAAATAAGCCAAGCACTGCATGGAAAACAAGCACAGACGGGAATGCCGATGCAGCTAATTATATTTCCGGCGCGAAGGTTTCGGAATTGACAAGATTGAAACAGCACTTGCTTTCTACCTACGGTTACGACCCGGGCGATTGGAACTGGAAACCGTTGGCTAGCGAAAACTATAAAATTTTGGCGCGGGTGGACTGGAATATTAATGATAGCCATAAATTAACCGTACGCTATAATCAGGTCGTTTCAACCAACGATGTGCTGACAAATACTAACAGTGCACCGACTCGACTGACTCAAGGCAGAATTGGCGAGTATGCTATGGCGTTTACCAATGCCGGTTATGGATTTGAAAATTCGGTTTATTCGATAACGGGCGAGTTGAACAGCGCATTCGGTTCGCGGTTTTCCAACAAGTTTTTGATTACCTACACCTCACTCCGCGACAAACGGACGTCGCCCAGCGAAGTATTTCCGTTTGTAGATATTATGGAGAGTGGAAACATATATACTTCTTTCGGATATGAACTGTACACTTTCAATAATGATGTTAAAAATAATACCTTTAGTATTATTGACAACTTCACTGCCTATTTGGGCGACCATACCGTAACGGCAGGACTTTCGTACGAACAAATGTATTTCGGCAATGCCTATATGGGTTTTGGCACGGGCTATTACCAATATAACTCGATAAATGATTTTATCAATAACGTACAACCGGCTATCTTTGCGCAAACGGTAGGGCTAAATGGAAATAATAGTCCCTATTCGGAACTGTCGTTTGGTATGGGTGCGTTCTACGTGCAAGATGAGTGGCAATTGTTATCCAACTTAAAATTAACCGGTGGCATCCGTTTTGAATTGCCGTTCTACCTGAATGAGCTACAACCCAATCCGGCTATTGCAGACCTTACCTTTGCCGACGGTTATAAAATGGACGTAGGCACATGGGCAAAACAACAACTGTTAATTTCCCCGCGCATTGCTTTTAATTGGGATATACTGAAAGACGGCAAATATAAAGTACGTGGAGGTACCGGCATTTTTACCGGCCGCTTGCCTTTTGTATGGTTTACTAACCAGCCGACACAAGCCGGCGTGTTGCAGTTCCAAAAAATCATCAGTGGCACAGATGTTCCTGCTGATATGCGCTTCGAAAAAGACATCTATGCGCAATTGAACAAATATCCCGGGCTTTTTGCCTCTACTTCTGCTCCCAGTTCGCCGGTAGAAGTAAGCAAAGATTTCAAGATGCCGCAAATATGGCGCACCAATCTGGCGGCCGACGTGAAACTTCCATGGGATATGACATTTACTTTGGAAGGGCTTTACAGCAAAGACATCAATGCCATTCTTCAAAAGAACGTAAATGAAGCAGCTCCCAATGCTACGTTTTCCGGATCGGATAGCAGACCTCGTTACAACGGGATTTCCAACAAGATTAATGGCTCTATCAGCTCGGCTATGGTGTTAGGCAATACCAGCGAAGGCTACCAGTATTCTATTACTGCCCAATTGGCAAAAGATTTCAGCCATGGCTTTACGGGAGCTATCGCTTATACCTTTTCCGAAGCGAAAGACGTAACGAATAACCCCGGCGACCAGGCTGCCTCGGCATGGCAATCCAACGTATCGGTAGGTAGTTTGAACAATCCGGGATTAGGCTATTCCTACTTTTCCATTCCTCACAGGATTATTGCTTCACTGTCATACCGGTTTGGTTACATTAACTCCTCTTCATCCACCACCATTTCGCTGTTCTATGAAGGCGCCCCGCAAAGCCGCTTGAATTATGTGTACAGTTCCGACATGAATGGCGACGGTTTCGCTACGGACTTGATGTATATCCCAAAAAATGAAAACGACATTATTTTTGTAAATAAAAGCGGTATGACTGCTCAAGAACAAAAAGCAGCTTTCTTCAAATTCTTGGAACAGGACGACTACCTGAGCAGCCATAAAGGGGAATATGCACAACGTTTCGGCGCTGTGATGCCTTGGGTACACCAGTTCAACCTTAAGCTGACGCAGGATTTTGTGATGGATAATGTACACAAGACAAAAATCCAGCTTACGCTTGATGTATTGAATTTAGGCAACTTGATTAACTCAGCATGGGGCGTGCGCAAGGCACAAATCACTGGTCAGTACGACAACATTCCGTTACTGCAATATGCAGGCGCCGATAGTAATAACAGACCTACGTTCACGCTTCCGACCAATAGCATCGACAGTTATTACACGGAAACTTACAAAAATATATTAGATTATACAAGCACGTGGTCAATGCAATTGGGCATCCGGTTTATTTTCTAACATCAGTTTAACTTAAAACAGAACAACCGCTCCGAACTCAGGAGCGGTTTCTTCATATTCGGCAACCAATCTTGCACAGGCGGCGTTATATTGTTTTCTATCTTAATCATAGCTTTTTTGCTTTTTCCATAAGAAATAGTACCTTTGCTACGACTGAAAAGTATTCAACTATTGACAAAATGAGAAAAACTT
>JAITBC010000366.1 GCA_031283785.1 Tannerella sp.
GCACACACGTTAAATATTATGTATGATGATATCTTTGTAAAATGGCTGTACAGAACACATTTTGTGCATTAGCATTGTTTAATATGCAATTATGCTTTTTTTAACTATTGCGGTATTGCAAATAGAAAATGACAGCCTTATCTTTGCAAATAAATTCCATACACAAAAAATTCCGATAAGGAAGAGTGTGGTATATAGTAGTAACCATTTAAAGCAATGAGGAATTTAATTATTATTTTAAGTTTGTGCTTATTTCCTTCTGTCTTTGCAAAAGACATAGAGAAAGCGTATTTTGAGAACTACCCGACGCATGGGGGGGGGGGCACGTAACAATTAAGTCCTCAAGCTTAAAAGTGGTTGGAAAAGATATCTTCCAAACTTTAGAAACAGAAAGTTTGGAAGAAGGAGTGTGTTATAATGTTTTGAAAGATAGACAATCTCACGAAAAAATTAACATCTAAGAAAATACAGGAAGAGGTTTTATTCCCGTCTCCCTTTAAAATGCAATAATATAAATCTGGATTTTAAAATATACAATTATGAACACAAAACTATTTTTTGCATTAATAGCCGGATTTGCACTTTCAATGTTTTCGTGCAACAGCGGCTACAACGGGATGCCGGACACATCAGCAACAGATAAAAGTTCGACGACTGATCCTGTACACGACGAATCGTCGCCGTCCGGATTCAATCCGAATCCAGCATTTGACGATTATGATCCTACATTTGAAGACTTAATTTCTACGGTTGATGATATAATATCGTATAATACAACAACCGGGGAAACAGTTTTTAAAGATTCGATTTTTAAAGAACTCACCACGTATCATCGTGATAATAACGGCATTCTTTACAACAGGATAATCCTATATTACGATGATAAGCCGTTGCTTGACGACATTAAAATATGTCGTATGGTGGATAGTAATCCGTGGTACGGTTTCATTGTGTTAGATATAACGGGTGAAGGATTTGATGAATTGCGTGGCGTCCATTATGGATATTCATTCAGATTAAGAAACTCCATTGATTCATGGCGTGGAGAAATAACAACCGAAAGAGAAGAGTACGCGAAGAAACTAAAGGCGGAATGGGATATTTTTATAAAGTATTTGCGCGATGCCGGTAAGGTTGTGAAGTAAAAAAACTGTTTGATTTTACGAGAAACTTACGTATCTGCCCGCTCAACCAAAACATGGGCGGGCGGGCGCTTCACAAACGAACCGAATGGCCCGTTTTTTTTATCAAAGAAACAATATACGCCAAGCGCGGCAATCAGGTCTATGATAAAATTGTGCATTGAGCGACGAAGGGAGTGTTCCGTCAGACAAATATTTTGATTTCGTCGTTAAATAGTTTCTATTACAGAACGTTTACGTAACAGAAACGTGTCCTTCAGACGTATGCAGGATGATTTTTTACATAAAAGTTCAAATAAAATTTGGTTTGTGTAATAAATATCCGTACCTTTGCACCCGCAAGTTTATACGTTGCGGAAGCAGCTCAGTTGGCAGAGCATAACCTTGCCCCAAAAGATCAGATGTTGCGTTTGATCTCGGCAAGGTGAAAGTTCGGGCGGACAAGAAGGAGAAATATTGCGGAAGTAGCTCAGTTGGCAGAGCATAACCTTGCCAAGGTTAGGGTCGCGGGTTCGAGTCCCGTTTTCCGCTCAGGATTTACAACAAACAGGATCGACGGAGGTCGTCTTTTTATTCTTCGCTAAATAAAATGCCCGGGTGGCGGAATTGGTAGACGCGCTCGTTTCAGGTGCGAGTGGGGTTAAAGCCGTGCAGGTTCGAGTCCTGTTCCGGGCACTTATTTGCCGACTTGATGATGACATGCGCAAGTGGTGAAATTGGTATACACGCTACTTTGAGGGGGTAGTGCCGGTAACGGTGTGTGAGTTCGAGTCTCATCTTGCGCACAGAATCATAATTAAAAATATCAGGATGATATTTTTTGTCGTAATTCTTTGGATTTAAAAAAACAAAGCGTATCTTTGCGCCCTCTTAAAGTAATAAAAACAATTAGAAAATATAGAATACAATGTCTAAGATTTGTCAAATTACAGGAAAAAAGGCTCTGTCCGGAAATAATGTAGCTCATTCGAACTTGCGTACAAAGCGTAAATTTAATGTAAATCTTTTCACAAAAAAGTTTTACTGGGTTGAGCAGGATTGTTGGATAAACCTTAACATATCGGCTGCAGGATTGCGTCTGATAAATAAAATAGGACTGGATGCAGCATTGAAAAACGCTGACGAAAAAGGTTATTTAAACACATAATGTTGGGAGGAATAGAATCGTGGCAAAGAAAGTAAAAGGAAACAGGATACAGGTCATTCTTGAATGTACCGAACACAAAGAAAGCGGTATGCCGGGGACGTCCCGTTACATTACGACCAAGAATCGTAAGAATACGACGCAACGTCTTGAAATTAAGAAATATAACCCCATATTGAAAAGAATGACCGTACATAAAGAAATAAAGTAATATAGGAGATTTAAATCATGGCAAAAAAGGCAGTTGCAACATTCAAAACCGGGGAAGGACGTACATATTCGAAAGTAATCAGGATGGTAAAATCACCAAAAACCGGAGCATATGTTTTTCAGGAAGAAATGATTCCGAATGAAGGTGTAAAAGATTATTTCAAGAAATAAGACTTGCTCTTGCGTTCTTAAAACGACATATAAAAACTCTTTTCCACGGCGGAAAAGAGTTTTTTTGTTTTTTATCGGCGGAAAAATATGGCGGAACAAAAAAAATGATTATTTTTGTTCGTCGTTATTAGATAATTATAAACCATTAAGAATATATAAGTATGAAATTTAATGTATCGAGTTCTGCCTTACTCTCTGCTTTACAGTCAATAAGTAAAGTGATTGCGTCAAAAAACACATTGCCTATTTTAGACAGTTTCCTTTTTAATCTTGAAGGAATGAAATTAACGATTACCGCTTCCGATACGGAAACACGATTAGTCACATCGGTCGATGTTGTAAGTTCGGACGGATCGGGCTTATTTGCAATAGATGCCAAACGCCTGCTTGACCCGTTGAAAGAATTACCGGAACAGCCATTGGCATTCGATGTTAATGATGATAATATGACTGTCAATGTTGATTATGAAAACGGAAAATTCAATTTGCCGGGACAAAGAGGCGATGCATATCCTCAACAGAAACCGCTGAAAGACAGATCAATAAGCATAGACGTCGAATCGCAGATTCTGCTGAATGGCATTAACCGCGCATTTTTTGCCGCTGCCGATGATGAGCTTCGCCCGGTAATGACGGGATTGTATTTTGATATCTTGACGGACAGTCTGACGTTTGTCGCCTCCGACGGGCATAAATTAGTGCGTTTGCGTAACTTGTCCATCCGGTCGGCAGAACGCGCTTCTTTCATTTTGCCTAAAAAGCCGGCAAATCTTTTAAGGAGCTTACTTGCTAAAAATTCAGGTAATGCGACCATTATTTTTGATGATAATAACGCTTATGTGAAAACGTCTGCTTTCGTAATGGTGTGTCGCCTTATTGAAGGCCGTTATCCGAATTATGATGCGGTAATCCCGTCCGGGAATCCGAATATGGCGACGATCGACCGTATATCTTTCCTCACTGCATTGAAGCGTGTATCCGTATTTTCCAGTCAGGCAAGCGGACTCGTAAAAATACAATTGTCCGAAAACGAAATGATTGTATCTGCACAGGATATAGATTTCTCCACTTCTGCGGAAGAAAAAATAACCTGCCAATATACGGCAACGCCGTTAAGTATTGGATTCAAAGCGCCTAATCTGATTGATATTCTTACAAATATATCGTCGGAAAATATTGTTTTTCAATTGGCGGATTCTACGCGTGCAGGCATTATTGTTCCTTCGGAAAACGAGGAAAACGAAGACTTGCTTATGTTGCTTATGCCTATGATGTTAAATGATTAAGTATTAATATATAATGCAACTCAACCTAAAAAAGCCCCTCGTTTTTTTTGATTTGGAGACTACAGGAACGGATGTCGCAAAAGATCGAATTGTCGAAATCTCGTATCTTAAAATCAAACCTGACGATAGTGAAGAGTGTAGGACACGGCGTATAAATCCACAGATACCTATACCGGAACAAGCTACTGCCATTCACGGCATTACAGACGACGATGTGAAAGACTGCCCAACATTCAAAGAGGTGGCAAAGTCGCTCGCCATGCAGATAGAAGGTTGTGATATGGCCGGATATAATTCGAACCGTTTTGATATCCCGATGTTGGCCGAAGAATTTCTGCGAGCAGGCGTTAAAATCGATTTTAATAACTGTAAATTTATTGATGTACAGACCATTTTCCACAAGATGGAACAGCGGAATCTGGTTGCCGCATATAAATTTTATTGTGGAAAAGAATTGACGGATGCTCATAGATCCGAGAGTGATACGAGGGCTACTTATGAGGTGCTTATGTCACAACTGGATCGGTATCCCGAACTGGTAAACGACGTTGATGCTCTTTCTAAATTTTCCAGCTTCAATAATAATGTGGATTTTGCAGGGAGGATGATTTATAACGAAAACGGAGAAGAAGTTATAAATTTCGGCAAGCATAAAGGCTTGTTAGTCAAAGAAGCGCTGAAAAAAGATCAAGGTTATTACACCTGGGTGATGCAGGGCGATTTTCCGCTTAACACGAAACAGAAACTTTCGGAGATCTGGCTTCGTCTGAAAGATGAAATCGGATGAGATATATGATGAAGGGAAAAAAAATTATTTTAGGTATTACGGGGAGTATTGCCGCATATAAAGCTGCTTCCTTAGTGCGTGCATTAATAAAGAAAGGCGCTGAGGTTCAAGTTGTTATAACGCCTGCCGGAAAGGAGTTTATCACTCCGTTAACATTGGCTGCATTAAGCCGTCACGCTGTAATAAGTGATTTTTTTTCCAGTCGCGACGGTACGTGGAACAGCCATGTAGACCTTGGTTTGTGGGCAGATGCAATGCTTGTTGCGCCGGCTTCGGCGTCGACTATAGGAAAAATGGCAAACGGTATTGCCGACAATATGCTTGTTACGACATATTTATCATGTAAAGCGCCGATTTTTGTCGCTCCTGCAATGGATCTGGATATGTACGCACATCCTTCGACACGGCAAAATATTGACAAACTCCGTTCATATGGTAATTATATAATAGAGCCGGATACCGGTTTTTTAGCAAGCGGACTTGAAGGGAAAGGCCGTATGGCGGAACCTGATGAAATCGTGAAGGTTTTGGAAGATTTTTTTTTAATTCGTAATGACCTTCAAAAAAAAAAGATACTGATAACCGCCGGCCCGACATACGAAAAGATTGATCCTGTACGTTTTATCGGTAACTATTCTTCGGGAAAGATGGGTTTTGCTCTGGCTGAGGCTTGTGCCGACAGAGGAGCGGATGTGACGATTGTTGCCGGGCCTGTAAGGTTGGAAATGAAACACCCGTCCGTTGAACGCATCGATGTGGAATCGGCCGATGAGATGTATAATGAGACGCTACGCGTTTTCCCTTCATGTGATATGGCTATATTATGTGCGGCTGTTGCGGATTACCGGCCTGAACGGAAAGTTACGGAAAAGATCAAACGCGAACAGAATGTCGCTTTAACAGTCTCGCTGGTTCGTAATAAAGACATCGCTGCAACACTCGGGGAAAACAAACGGGATAATCAGACGCTTGTCGGCTTTGCGCTGGAAACGGGACATGAAATTACAAATGCAAAAGAAAAACTGCAACGCAAGAATCTGGATGTGATCGTCCTTAATTCGTTGAACGACGAAGGAGCGGGTTTCGGCTGTGATACGAACAAAGTAACATTGATTGATAAATATGACAAGGAAACGGTCTTGCCCTTGAAATCAAAAACCGAAATCGCCCGCGAAATTGTCGATTATTTAGTATCCGGACATTTATAACAGTATAAATTTTACTATAGGATGAAACGTTTAATATGTTTAACGATATTGTGTTTTTGTATTACCGGGGCTGTTGAGGCACAGGAGATTAAAGCGGATCTTACGATCAACAGCGATAAAATACAAGGCTCGAATAAGCAGGTATTCACGACATTGGAGACTGCATTGACGGATTTTATCAATACGAAAAAGTGGACTACCGCGACATTCTCGCAAAACGAGCGTATCGATTGTAATTTTACTGTTATCGTCAACTCACTGGAAAACAACCGGTTTAGCTGTGAGATACAGCTTCAGGCGCGTCGTCCCGTTTATAATTCTACTTATTCGACGACTATTTTTAATTTCCGCGATACGGAATTTGATTTCGAGTATACCGAATTTGAGCCGTTGGAATATACGGAAAATGTGTTAAACACTAACCTTACCGCCACGATCGTCTACTATATATACATGATTCTGGGATTTGATTTTGACAGCTTCTCCCTTAATGGCGGTCAGCAGTTTTTCCAACAGGCACAGCAGATTGTCACCCTTGCTCAATCGAACCCCTCATGGAATGGGTGGACGGCCTTTGCAAGCAAGCGAAACCGCCATGCTTTGGCTACTGCTTTGACGGAAAATCAGGGGACGGTCTTCCATACAATGTGGTATAGTTATCACAGGAAGGGATTGGATGAAATGTCGGCCAACGTCGATCGCGGGCGTACCAATCTGATTACATCCCTGTCTGCATTGAAAGAACTGCAGAATGCACGTCCGGCATCCATACTGTTACAATTGTTTGCCGATTGCAAGCTGGATGAAACGGTTGCCGTATATTCAAAAGCAACGATGCAGGAAAAACAGGAGGGCCATAAATTGTTTTCGGAATTATTTCCTGCGGCGTCTTCACGTTATGAATCATTAAAAAATTAGTATATGCTGAAATCATTGTTTATACGGAATTATGTATTGATAGATGAATTGGATATTCGTTTTGAAGATGGATTTTCCGTTATAACGGGCGAAACAGGAGCCGGCAAGTCAATTATACTCGGGGCGCTATCGCTTGTGCTTGGAGAGCGTGCCGACTCCGGCAGTATCCGGTCTGGAAAAGACAAATGCCTTATTGAAGCGATTTTTGATATATCGACTTATCAGCTTGGGAAATTTTTTCAGGAAAATGACCTTGAGTATGACCCGACAACGTGTGTGTTCCGGAGGGAATTATACAATTCCGGTAAATCCCGCGCTTTTATAAATGATTCGCCCGTATCGCTTTCAATCGTTAAAGAACTGGGGAATATGTTGATCGACGTACATTCGCAGCATCAGAACTTACTGCTTGCGGATACCCGTTTTCAACTAAATGTGGTTGATCTGATGGCACATGTCGGGAAACAGCTGAATGTATATCGTGACGAATATAATAATTATCACTCTTTATGTGAGGCTTTGACCGGTTTGAAAGGCAAAATTTCAAATATGAAACAGGAAGAAGATTATATACGTTTTCAGTATGAAGAACTTGACGCTGCAAAGTTGCAGGTTGGCGAGCAGGAAAAATTGGAAAAAGAAGCCGATACCTTATCTCATACCGAAGAAATAAAGACGGCATTATATAAAATCACAGCGCTGTTGAATGGCGAAGATGTCTCCGTCGTCTCATCATTAAGGGAAGCTTTAAACTCCGTAGAACAGTTATCCGCTTATTTCCCGAAAGCAAAAGAATATGCCGACCGGCTTCGCTCTTCATACATTGACATAAACGATCTGTCTTCCGAGACGAACGTGCTGAAAGATGATATTGAATTTGATCCCGAACGTATGGAATGGGTTAATAACAGGATAAATGCAATTTATGCATTACAGCAAAAACACCGTGTTTCGTCCGTTGAAGAACTGATAATCCGGAGGGATGAATACGGCGCGCAGCTTAGTGCGATCGATTCTTTTGATGGAGAGCTGGATACGTTAACCAAACGTTGTGAAGAATCTTATAAATTGTTGACGGCGCAAGCCGCAGAGATAACCGCTTTAAGGACACAAGCCGCTATGACAATCGAAAAACAAATAATCGGGAGAATGGCGTTGCTTGGTATGTCCGGAACGCGTTTCCAGATACTATTTACGCCGAAAAACAAACCGTCTGCCGATGGAATGGATGACGTATCATTCCTTTTCTCCGCAAATAAAAATGAACAATTGAAAACCGTGGCGCAGACGGCATCCGGAGGTGAGATATCACGGCTCATGTTATGCGTAAAAGCAATGATTGCCGGATATGCCTCCCTTCCTTCCATTATTTTCGATGAAATTGATATAGGAGTTTCCGGGGAAATTGCCGATAAAATGGCGGATATAATGCATGATTTAGGCCGGAAGATGCAGGTGATAACGATTACGCATCTACCGCAGATTGCCGCAAGAGGCAACGCTCATTATTTTGTTTATAAGGAAGATACGCCTGAACGTACATATACGCGTATCCGGCGTCTTGGCAATGAAGAACGTATAAATGAAGTCGCACGTATGCTGAGCGGAACCCTGATGACGCAGGCAGCAATTGATAATGCAAAAGTACTGTTAGGATTTCACACCAGCCATGCGCTTTTGAAAAATCACCGAATTTTCATCCGTAAATAATTAGCCCAAAATTGTCCATTAGGATATAACGATCTGATAATGAATGTTCGTTCTAATGGACGCCATTAGAAAACAAGATTTGCAATCTATTATTAATCAATAGAGTAAATGCATTAATTCAGTTTAAAACAGCATTTCTAAAATGAATTAATGCTAATTGACATTTTGGGATTAGTTTGTGAGTATGCTTTAAATCAGTCTCTTTGGCGAGCAAGAGCGGTCATGTATAATTATTGTTTCATGTAGAGTTTTTCTAACGGTTTATGCGGCCACTCGGAGTGAGAGAGTACGGGGTGTTTTCAATAAAAAAAGCGAACCAAAGAAAGTTCGCTTTTTTTTTACCGGTAATCCCATTAAACAACCTTTATCATCCGTTCATGGATGCCAAAAATTCCATATTATTGGATGTATTCTCAAGTTGTTTTTTAACAAACTCCATCGCTTCGATTGAGTTCATATCCGAAAGGTATTTACGCAGAACCCACATACGGTTAATCGTTGCTTCGTCCTGTAACAGATCGTCTCTTCGGGTACTGGAAGCAATAATATCAACGGCGGGATAAATACGCTTGTTCTACAATTTCCTGTCAAGTTGCAGTTCCATGTTGCCGGTACCTTTAAATTCTTCAAATATGACATCGTCCATCTTGGAGCCTGTTTCCGTCAGTGCAGTGGCAAGTATTGTGAGACTGCCTCCGTTTTCGATATTACGTGCAGCCCCGAAGAATCGTTTGGGTTTCTGGAGTGCATTGGCATCAACACCTCCCGACAGCACTTTCCCCGATGCCGGTTGGACGGTGTTGTATGCCCGCGCAAGACGTGTTATGGAATCAAGCAGAATCACCACGTCGTGGCCACATTCGACCATACGTTTAGCTTTGTTTAAAACGATATCCGCTATTTTCACGTGGCGTTCGGCCGGCTCATCGAACGTTGAGGCTATCACTTCCGCATCAACGCTTCGCGCCATGTCGGTAACTTCTTCCGGACGTTCGTCGATCAGAAGGATTATCATGTAAACCTCCGGATGATTGGTTGCAATAGCATTTGCAATATCCTTCAGTAACATTGTCTTACCTGTTTTAGGCTGAGCTACGATGAGGCCGCGCTGGCCTTTCCCGATAGGCGAAAACAGATCGACTACCCTTACGGAAATCTGGTCGTATACTTTATGAGATTTTTTCTCCGTCAGCCTGAACTTTTCGTCCGGGAAGAGAGGGGTCAGGTGGTCGAACGGTAGACGGTCACGCACGTCTTCCGGCGTACATCCGTTTATTTTGTCCACTTTCACCAGCGGGAAATATTTTTCACCTTCTTTCGGAGGTCTGATAGCGCCTTCAACAAGATCTCCGGTTTTAAGTCCAAACAATTTCACCTGCGATTGCGATACATAAATATCATCGGGCGACGAGAGGTAATTGTAATCAGGCGAACGTAAGAACCCGTATCCGTCCTGAATGATTTCCAAAACGCCCGAACCCGTCAGTATTCCGTCGAAATCGAATGTCTTTTCCGTTTCCCTCTGCATGGGAGGAAGCTGACGCTGGTTCGTATTCTGGTTGTTATTATTACCGGCATGTTGTTTGGTTGTTGCGGGGGGACGGTTTTGATTCGTTGCCGGTTCGGTCGTAACCGCTGTCGGTTGTTTAGCCTCTACATTTGTCGGAATTGGAATCACCTGATCCAGCATGGTATTGGTTTCATTACTATGCCTGAATATAATTCTTTTATTAGCCGGCTGTTGCGACTGTACTTCCGGTTTTTCCTGCGTTTCTTTATTTTTCGCCGTTTTTTCGGAGGGGGATTTTTCATTTGCCTCACGGGTTACTGTCGGCGTCGAAGCCGGTGTAATATTAGCCTGGGCAGGAGATAAAACCGTACTTAACAGGGGCGTTGTCAATGCGGTATGGATATTCGCGTTCTCTTTTGCAATGTTTCCAAACTGAACTTTTTGAGGTTGCGATTCCTTTTGTTGTGGCGGAACAGTCGTTGTCTTTTCTTTTCGGGGTCTTCCTCTTTTCCCTTTAGGCATCTCATCGTCCGTTTGGCCGGCTGCTGCTTTGGCTTCGTTCGCTTGATTGACTTTGGTTTCGCCCGTTTGTTGTCCTTTATTTTTTGGCGGACGCCCTCTGCGAACTGTTTTAGGATGTTGTTCTTCAGCGCTGCCGACGGCTGTTGTTGTTTCGTTTGCTTTAACAGGAGTTTCCTGTTTTTTGTTTAAATGTTCGACCACTTTTTGCACTCTCTTTTCTTTTTTACGGGCATCTTTTTCTTTCTTTTTTTCAACCTGCATACCTGCCCATGAAATAGCCTGCTCATCAAGAATTTTGTATATTAAATCTTCTTTCGGCAGCGATTTCGCTTTTTTGATGCCTAAGTTTTGTGCAATTTCCTGCAACTCGGATAATTGTTTTTCGTTTAATTCAAGAATGTTATATTTTTGCATATTAAAATTATTAAATAATATATTTCAGATTTATGAATTCAGTTAATTTAGCAGTAATAATACACTTTCCTTTTATAGAAAAGATTTAAAATGTTTTTCGGAATGTTTTAATCTGTTGAACTATGTTTGTTATTTTATTACATCACGTGGCAAAGATATAGCTTATTTTTTAATTGGCACAATTTTTCCCGAAAAAATTTATGACAAATGCCGTTTTTGTTTTGTCATTTATCCGGAAGCGGTTATCGGTACGATGTCCGATAATCCAAAAAATATCATTTCCGCTACATAATACCCAGGTTTTTTCCTTTTCTAAAAGATTAAATTTATGATTGGAAAAGTAATCACTCAGTTTCTGACGTCCCTTCATCCCGAAAGGCACAAACCAGTCTCCCGACTTCCATTTTCTTAACGTAAGAGGGAAATGGAGCCTGTCGTAATCGAATATTCCCGTTGATGGCGATTTGTCTATTTCGAATGAACTGTCGACAGGTACTTTATCGGCCGACAAAGCCAGAGGTAAATTGTGCCAGTTCGTTAAGCTTTCGTTTAGTTTATATTCTTTCCATATTTTAGTATCAGGTTTGAAAATAATCAATTTACCACGATCTTTCAGCAATTTGTATATCGATTCATTCGTCGCCTCAAAGATTTTCCCCTGTGCATCACCACCGGTCAGTGTCCGGAAGATTTCACCGGATACGGAACGGGAAAATCCGTATATTTTCAGCAACTCGTATAAAATGGTTTTAGGCGCAGGCTGTTGCATCAGGTTTTCAACCGGTATGCATGCGTATTCCTTATCCGCATCGCCGATAATCAGCGCAGAAGACTTTTCTATTGTCTGCAAGTATATATTTTCTGCATCTGCAAGATTTTCTGCCGTTCTGGAAAGAGCATTCCTGACCGACGGATTTATTTCCTCCATTAGCGGAAGCAGTCTTAAACGAATAAAATTGCGCGTATATTTGTCCGACATGTTCGAGCTGTCTGTGACGGACGGCAACTTTTGTTCTTTCAGGAATTGTTTTATTTCTTCCCGGCTTACACAAAGCAAGGGGCGAATGATAAATCCGTTTTTCGGACGAATGCCGCTAAGTCCGCGTATTCCTGTGCCTCGTATCATATTGAGAAGCATTGTTTCGATACTGTCATCCCGATGATGGGCGACAGTAATTGCCTGCGCACCGTGTTTTTTGCGTAATGCTTCAAACCACCGATAACGTAATTCACGCGCAGCCATTTCGCTTGAAACATGTCGTTGCTTTGCATATTCCCCTGTATCAAAGTCGTTTTTTTCGAACGTGATCCGATAATCTTCAGTAAATTTCCGGCAAAATGCTTCATCCCGATCGGATTCCGCTTCCCTGAGGTGAAAGTTACAATGAGCGGCTATGCAATGATAACCCAACCGGTTTAATATGTATAATAATGAAACGGAATCGCCTCCGCCGCTGAATCCGGCAATAACCGATTTTTCCGGAGCCAACAAACGATTTGCCTCAATGAATGTTTGTATCTTGCGTATCAAGTTTTATTCCTGAGATTTCTCAATCGTATTGGCAAGTTCGGGATCGATCATGATGCGTCCGCAGTATTCGCAAACAATGATTTTTTTGTGAAGTTTTATATCTAACTGCTTTTGTGGCGGTATCTTATTGAAACAACCGCCACATGCATCGCGTTCGATATTAACGACCGCCAGGCCGTTGCGAGCGCCTTTGCGTATACGTTTAAATGCATTCAACAGGCGTAATTCTATTTTTTCTTCGATTGATTTAGCTTTTTCGCGTAACTTTTCTTCTTCCTGACGTGTTTCCGATATAATTTCCTGAAGCTCCTTTTTCTTTTGTTCAAGATCAATTTTACGTCCTTCAAGAATTTCTTTGCTCCCGGAAATATTTTCTTTCTTTTGCCTTATAGCAGCATTGGACTCTTTTATTTTCTTTTCTGAAAACTCGACTTCGAGTTCCTGAAATTCAACTTCTTTCGATAAATTGTCAAATTCGCGATTATTACGAACCTGATCCAACTGTCCTTTAAATTTTTCAATCAGTATTTTAGCTTCCGATATTTTATTTTTCTGAGCCGTCACATTATCTTCAATTTCACGTATTTCAGCCTGATATTTCTCCAGGCGTGTTTTAAGTCCGACTATTTCGTCTTCAAGATCTTGCACTTCCAGCGGAAGTTCTCCGCGTAAAGTTTTTATCTTATCGATTTCGGAAACGATTGTCTGCAGTTTATACAGCATATATAACTTCTCTTCAACGGAATAGTCCTTGACATTCTTATTTTTCCCCGAAGAAGCGACGGTCGTGATTTCTTCTACGGATTCGGCGTCAATCGTCTCTTTTTTATTGGCCATAATCTTCTTGGAAGCAGTTTTCTTCGCCGTATCTTTTTCTTCCGTTCTCTTTTCTGCAACGTCTTTTTTTATCGTTGTCTTCGTTTCTTTTGATGTAACGTCTTTCTTCGTTATTGCTTTTACAGCATCATTATCTGCTTTGGCTTCAATCTTTTTTGCCATGCTTATAAATATTTAATAGGGTTCGAATTTGCTATTGAAATTTGCGTTGCAAAGGTAGGAAATTTTTTTGATATAATATGAGAGAATATATCTTTTGTACAAATTTCGCTTTCATAGTGTCCGGTTACGGCGAGTAAAATATACTTCTCCACATCGTGAAAATCATTATATTTGGCCTCTCCGGTGATGAAGATATCTGCGCCGGATGAAATCGCTTCGTTTATGAGAAAGGCTCCGCTACCGCCGCATATAGCTACCGTGCGTAATTTACGTCCCGTAAGGGATGAATGTTTCAGACATTCGACATTCAGGACATCTTTTATCCGTTGCAGAAAAATCAACTCGTCTTCCCAGTCCGGGAGTATCCCTACAATTCCGCTACCGGCCTGTCCCCAATCATTTTCCAATTTATACATGTCAAAAGCCGGTTCTTCATAAGGGTGTGCCGATAGTAAAGCGCGTATGACGGGCAATTTCTTATACGCCGGGAAGACGGTCTCTATACGTACCTCCCTCTCCATGTGAAGTTTCCCGATCTCTCCACGATAAGGGTTACAGTTTTCGCCGGCAAAAAAAGTGCCGTCTCCTTCAGCATTGAAGCTACATGAGCTATAATTACCGATGTGTCCTGCTCCTGCTTTGAACAATATCCGGCGAAGCATTTCGGCGGAATCTTCGGGAACGAAGGTGACGAGTTTTATCAGTTTGTGTTTCTGGGGACTTAATATCCGTATGTCCTCCAACCCGAACATGTCTGCAAGTTTATAGTTTAAACCTCCGGAAGTGTTATCCAAATTCGTATGGGCGGCATATATGACAATATCGTTTTTGCAGGCTTTTATCACGCACCGTTCGGCATAATTTTTTCCTGTCAGTGACTTGAAAGGTTTGAATATTAACGGATGATGGGAGATGATAAGGTTAAATCCCGCATTAACGGCTTCATCTACAACTTCTTCCGTCACATCGAGGCAGAGGAGCGCTCCGGTAGCCTGCAAATTCACATCGCCGACCTGGATACCCGCATTATCAAAATCTTCCTGAAGACTTAACGGAGCAAAGTGTTCTATTTCTTTTAGGATATCCTTAATTTTGATCATACATTATATATTTATATATTAACTTTGATGTTCAATTCTTTCAGCTGCGCATCATCAAGTACGGACGGTGCATCCAGCATAACGTCGCGTCCGGAATTGTTTTTAGGAAAAGCGATGCAGTCACGAATAGAATCAAGACCGGTGAACAAAGATACAAGCCGGTCAAGGCCATAGGCGATACCTCCATGAGGAGGTGCTCCATATCTGAATGCGTTCATCAGGAAACCGAACTGTGATTGCGCCCGTTCTTCGGTAAATCCAAGCAGTTTAAACATCCGGTTTTGCAACAGGCTGTCGTGTATACGGATAGAACCGCCGCCTGCTTCCACTCCGTTAATGACCATATCGTATGCATTTGCGCGGACATTACCGGGATCACTTTCCAGCAGCGTAATATCTTCCTGTTTCGGCGAAGTAAACGGATGATGCATCGCATAATAGCGTTGTGTTTCTTCGTCCCATTCCAGCAAGGGGAAGTCTACAATCCACAGACAGGCAAATGTATTTTTGTCACGTAATCCCAACTGATTTCCCATTTCAAGGCGTAGCTCGTTCAGTTGCTTACGCGTCTTACCGGCATTATCACCCGAAAGTATGAGGATAAGGTCGCCGGGTTGCGCACGGAATGATTCCTTCATTTTCCGGAGCGTCTCCTGCGGGTAGAATTTATCGATGCTTGATTTCACGTCGCCGTTGTCCTCAACACGTGCGTATACAAGCCCTTTGGCTCCTATCTGCGGCCTTTTCACAAAATCGGTAAGGCTGTCGATCTGTTTACGCGTATATACGGCTGCACCTTTGGCGCATATTCCGCCGACATATTCCGCATTATCGAATACGGCAAAACCTGACCCTTTCATAATATCCATAAGCTCGACAAACTTCATGTCGAAGCGGATATCGGGTTTATCCGAACCGTAATATTTCATTGCATCGCGCCATGTCATACGGGGAAAATCTTCGGCGAATGTTATATTACGGATTGTCTTGAAAAGATGTTTCGTCATTCCTTCGAATATCTGCAAGACATCTTCCTGTTCGACGAACGACATCTCGCAGTCGATCTGCGTAAATTCCGGTTGGCGGTCTGCACGCAAATCTTCGTCACGGAAACATTTTACTATCTGGAAATAGCGGTCAAAACCGGAAACCATCAATAGTTGTTTCAGTGTTTGCGGAGACTGGGGCAGAGCATAAAACTGTCCGGGATTCATCCTGGACGGCACGACGAAATCCCGTGCTCCTTCGGGTGTTGAATTTACGAGGACCGGCGTTTCAACTTCAAGAAAACCGGCATCGCCCAGGAACCGTCGTATCTCGAACGCCATACGGTGCCTTGTCTCCAGATTTTTGCGTACAATATTACGACGCAGGTCAAGATACCGGTATTTCATGCGGATATCGTCGCCGCCGTCGCTCTCGTCTTCGATTGTAAAAGGAGGCGTAAGCGCTGCATTGAGGATATTCAATTCCGAGACGGCTACCTCAATATTACCGGTCATAATATGAGCGTTTTTATTCGAACGTTCTTTCACGATCCCTTTGACCTGAATCACAAATTCACGTCCTAATTTATTCGCCTGCTCACAGAGTGATGCATTAATTTCTTCATTAAAAACCAACTGAGTAGTGCCGTAACGGTCGCGTAAATCAACAAATGTCATACCTCCCATATCACGAATTTTCTGCACCCATCCGGCCAATGTTACGAATTCTCCTTCATCTTTAAGGCGTAATTCTCCACAAGTTTTTGTTCTATACATAATTTATAAATTGTTTTTTTGTTGTTTTTATAGAAAAAATTACGCAAATATAGCAGATATTCCGATATAACACAAAAAAATAGTTGATTAATTTATTTGGGTATCTGAAAATAATTAATATCTTTGCAACCGTTTTTTGAAAACCAACCCTGCTCAAAAAACATTCGGAAGGATGGGTGAGTGGCTTAAACCAACAGTTTGCTAAACTGTCGT
>JAITBC010000398.1 GCA_031283785.1 Tannerella sp.
GTCGGGAAATTGCCGCTTGGAGCCACAATCACACGTTCCGCAAATTCGATGCGTATCGGCCGGTATTATTACGAATATAATTAATGTAGTTTCCCTCGTTTACGGCGAGCCTTAACAAACAAAAGAGGAGGGATACCTGCGGTCAGGTATCCCTCCTCTTTTGTTTGTATTCTTCTCCCGTTATTTCAATAAGAATTTTTTCATCCTTACTATTTCCTACGGTTTCCGTATCGGCTCATAAATTTATCAACACGGCCCGCAGTATCAACCAATTTAGCTTTACCTGTGTAAAACGGATGGGAAGTATTTGAAATTTCAAGTTTCACGAGCGGATATGTTACGCCGTCAATTTCAATTGTTTCTTTTGTCTGGATCGTCGAACGCGTAATGAAAGTCTCGTCATTCGACATGTCTTTAAATACTACCGGACGATAATTACCGGGATGAAGTTCTTTTTTCATTGCTTTATTTCTTAATATGGTTATTGTCAAAAATATAAATTCTCCAGTTTTGGGACGCAAAGGTACAATAAAAGTTTAACACACCCAAAAAAAATGCCGCAAAATGCGGTACGGCGAAAAAATAAGTTCCTTATGGCAAATCTTCGGGATAATTTTATTATCTTTGCCGCACCAAATAAACAACAACATTTTTAATTATCATAAATATTGAAACAATGATCAGTTACAAAGATTTAGGATTGGTGAACACTCGTGAAATGTTTGCCAAAGCAATTAAAGGAGGTTATGCTATTCCGGCCTTCAATTTCAATAATATGGAACAATTGCAGGCTATTATCCAAGCGGCAGTCGAAACCAAATCTCCGGTTATCCTTCAGGTATCGAGCGGGGCGCGTAAATATGCAAACCAGACGATTCTGCGTTATATGGCGGAAGGTGCAGTGGCTTATGCGAAAGAACTCGGCTGCCCTGCTCCGCAGATAGTACTCCATTTAGATCACGGTGATACGTTCGAATTATGTAAAAGCTGTATTGATATGGGCTTTTCTTCGATAATGATCGACGGGTCTCATCTCCCATATAATGAAAATGTCGCTCTTACAAAGAAAGTTGTCGAATATGCACATCGGTTTGATGTGACGGTCGAAGGAGAACTTGGCGTGTTGGCCGGCGTTGAAGATGATGTAGCGGCTGAACACCATACTTATACAAAACCGGAAGAAGTCGTCGATTTTGTAACTAAAACCGGCTGCGATTCATTAGCTATTTCAATCGGCACTTCCCACGGAGCTAATAAATTCAAACCCGAACAATGTACACGTAATGCCGAGGGCATATTAGTGCCTCCTCCATTGGCATTCGAGATTCTGGAAGCGGTAGAAAGAGAATTGCCGGGATTCCCGATCGTTCTTCATGGAGCCTCTTCCGTCCCTCAGGAAGAAATTGCAACAATTAATAAATATGGCGGGGCGCTTAAAGATGCGATCGGTATCCCGGAAGACCAATTACGCAAAGCCGCCAAATCTGCGGTTTGTAAGATTAATATAGACTCGGACAGCCGTCTGGCTATGACTGCGGCAATACGTAAAGTGTTTGCGGAAAGCCCGGCAGAATTTGACCCGCGTAAATATCTGGGACCAGCCCGTGAAAATGCAAAGAAGCTGTATATTCATAAAATTAAAGATGTACTCGGCTCCGAAAATAAACTGTAAAATATCTTTATATAAGTAGGATTGTACGGGAATTGCAACATTAGTAATTCCCGTTTTTTTTGCTGCCGCTTCTTTCGGCGTTCTCGAACATGCAATTTTATTCCGGATATTCTTTGGCTGTCGGTAGTTTTCAGTATCGTTTTTCAGCAACGGATGGTTGTTATTTTAACTCGCAGGTGTTTTTTTTGTATAATTTCAATTCATTGTTTTCCATATTACAACTAAAGTTATAACTTTGCAGCCGGTGATCTAACAAATGAGTTATATTTTAGGCGATAAAAACATACACATATGAAACAGTTCTTTAAAATGATGTTTGCTTCCGCTCTGGGAGCGTTTGTTACAATCAGCATATTAATGTTGACAGTGTTTATTATGCTTGTGGGAATAATATCATCTATAGGCACATCTTCTTCCGTTTATATACCTGATAAAAATGAAAAAGTACTCCGGCTGACCTTAAACGGGACAATGACGGACCTGTCTGCCGAAAATCCGTTTGGAAGTCTGTTCGGGTCGGAGGCGCCGCTTTCTCTTAAAGAAACGCTTTCTGCGATCGAAAAGGCAAAAGAAAATGACCGTATAGAAGGTATATATATAGATGCTACCTATTTGTCGACAGGAACGGCAAGTGTAGATGCTATCCGTCGCGCGTTGATAGATTTCAGGGAAAGCGGAAAATTTATAGTCGCTTATGCGGATAATTATACGCAACGATGTTATTATCTTTCGTCTGTGGCCGATAAAGTATTCCTGAATCCGCAAGGCATGTTGGAACTTACAGGGATAGCTTCACAGACGACCTTTTATAAAGGTATCCTTAAAAAAGCGGGAATAGACATACAGGTTTTCAAAGTCGGAACATATAAAGGCGCCGTAGAGCCGTTTATGCTTGATAAACTGAGTGACGAAAACCGTGCGCAAATAACCTCGTATCAGCAAAAAATCTGGAATAATATAGTTGATAACATCGCGGCGGCCCGTAATATAAGCCAAGACAAAATAAATGATTTTGCCGACGGCGGCCATATGTTCTCGTCAGCGGAAAAAACGGTGGAATATGGGCTTGTCGACGAACTGAAATATCGTGAAGATGCCGAAAATTATATAAAAGAACGGACAGGTCTCAAACCGGATAAAAAACTGAAGACAATAAGTCCGGATAAAATGAAAAATACTATCACGAGAGACGAGAAGAAAAAACGTTCAAAAACAACCAGTCTGATAGCCGTGATATATGCCGAAGGCGAAATTATGGCTTCGGATAATGTACCTGCGTATAGCGAAAGCAACTATATTACGGAAGATCTTGCCGATGAACTTATCAAGCTAAAGAAAAATAAAGATGTGAAAGCTGTTGTCCTGCGCGTAAACTCTCCCGGAGGAAGCGGATACGTGTCGGAACAGATATGGAAACAGGTTAACGAACTGAAAAAAAATAAAAAAATCGTTATTTCCATGGGGAATGTTGCGGCATCCGGCGGATATTATATCTCATGCGCTGCCGACAAAATAATATCGGAAGCAAACACGCTTACCGGCTCTATCGGCGTTTTCGGAATCTTTCCGAATGTAAGCGGGCTGTTTGATAAACTGGATGTCACAACCGATGTCGTAAAAACGAACACTTATGCTGATTTTGGCGACATCTCACGTCCGATGCGCGATGGCGAAAAAGCGCTGATGCAAGGCTACATCGAACGTTTTTACGATGTGTTCCTTACTCGTTGCTCCAATGGCCGGGGTATGACAAAAGAGGAGATTAATAATATCGCACAGGGGCGCGTATGGACGGGGGAACAGGCTTTGGAAATCGGCCTCGTCGACGAAATCGGCGATCTCGACCGTGCCGTAGAGGTCGCCGCCGAACTTGCAGAATTGACGGATTATAACGTGAAAACCATATCGAAGTTAAATGATCCGCTCACGAATTATCTGAAAAAACAGATGGGAGAAATAAAAACGTCTGCCGTTAAGGATGTTCTCGGAAATGATGCGGAATTGTTTCATATGTTGCAGACAATAAAACGCTCAAAAGGTATCCAGGCTCGTTTGCCGTATGATTTTGAATTTTTATAATCCCATTTGAGGGAAGAAAGGCGGAAGAAATCATTTATGAGAAGAAGGACTGCATTTATTCGTCTGTTGCTTATGCCATTCGCTTTAATATACCGTTTGGCAACGGATATACGTAATATGCTGTTCGATATGAATATCCTTCCGTCCGAGAGTTTTCCCGTTCCGGTGATATGCATTGGTAATATTTCCGCCGGGGGGACAGGGAAAACGCCTTTTACCGAATATCTTATACGTTTACTCGGAAAACAATACCGTGTAGCCGTGTTGAGTCGCGGATATAAACGAGAAACGAAAGGGTTTGTACTCGCAAAAGAAAACAGTACCGCTAAGGATATCGGCGACGAATCGCGTCAGATAAAACATAAGTTTCCCGATATCACCGTTGCCGCAGATACAAATCGCCGCCGCGGTATACGATGCCTGCTCGCATTGCCGGCAAATGAACGCCCGAATGTAATCTTACTCGACGATGCAATGCAACATCGTTTCGTATTGCCGTCGTTGACAATCATGCTGACGGATTACAATTCCTTATATTACAACGACTATCCCCTTCCCGCAGGATATTTGCGGGAATCCGTCCGTGCCGTATATCGTGCGGATATAGTCGTCGTCACCAAATGCCGGAAAGATATTAAACCGATAGAATTACGTCTTATAGAGAAGAATATGTCTCTCATGGCAAATCAGCATCTGTATTTTTCGGGTATAACATATCACGAAATAGAGCCGCTGTTTCCGTCTAAGAACTTAAAATCATCTTTTCTATCGGAAATAAATAAAAATGAAAATATCCTGCTCATTACTGCTATTGCAAATCCACAACCCCTTATTGATCTGTTAAAAACCCATTTTAATAATATTTATTCATGCGAATTTCCCGATCATCACTCGTTTAATCAATCGGATATACAATATATGAATGATAAATTCCGGGCGATGACGCCTGCTTCGCGCCGGATCATCTGCACCGAGAAAGATGCGGCACGCCTGAAATCGATTGATTTCCTGCCTGTTGAATGGGAATCCTGCCTGTATTATCTCCCTATATCCGTAACGTTTATGTTCGAACATGAAGATAATTTTGATACGAAAATATTAAAACATGTCATATCAACCATTAATATGCAACAAAAAAACAATGCCAAGAACTGAAATTTCAACACTCGGAGAATTCGGATTAATACGCCATCTGACGGAAAATATAAAAATTAAGAACGCGAGTACCGTTAAAGGTGTCGGGGATGATGCCGCCGTTCTTGATTATGAAGATAAAAAAGTCCTGGTTACTGCCGACCTTTTGCTCGAAGGCGTACATTTCGACTTGACGTATGTACCGCTTAAACACCTCGGATATAAATCGGCCGTAGTGAATTTCTCGGATATATATGCGATGAATGGGCAACCCAAACAGATTACCGTATCATTAGGAATATCCAAACGCTTTTGCATCGAAGACCTGGAGGAATTATACGCCGGACTGCAACTTGCATGCGACGCTTACGGCGTCGATCTGGTCGGAGGCGACACTTCCGTTTCGATGACCGGACTGACAATAAGTATCACATGCATAGGCGAAGGAGAAAAAAGTAAAACCGTATACCGTAGCGGCGCCCGGGAAAACGATCTTATCTGCGTAACCGGCGACCTTGGCGCAGCTTATATGGGTTTACAGCTGCTTGAACGGGAAAAAAGCGTCTATAACGGCGAAAATGATTTTAAACCTGATTTCAGCGGAAAAGAATACATCCTGGAACGACAGTTAAAACCGGAAGCGCGCAAAGATATCGTAGATATGCTCGGTAATGCCGGAATAATACCAACCTCAATGATCGATATATCCGACGGCCTGTCGTCCGAACTGTTACACATCTCAAAGGAAAGCAATGTCGGATGCAGGATATTTGAAGACCGCATCCCGATAGATTACCAAACCGCCGCTATGGCCGAAGAATTTAACATGAATCTTGTCACGGCCGCACTCAACGGCGGCGAAGATTACGAATTGCTTTTCACCGTACCTGTCGGATTACATGATACCGTATCGAAAATAAACGGCATAAAAATAATCGGCCACATCACAAAACCCGATTACGGAAATTTACTCGTCGGGCGTGACGGCGGAGAAATAGAACTAAAAGCGCAGGGCTGGCAGTCGTTATAGAAAAGACGAAGATGCCTGAAATGATTTTCCCGGAAACTTTTTATCCAAAAGATTTGTAATATGAAAAATAATATCTACCTTTGCACCCGCAAATGTAATTGGTGCCATAGCTCAGTTGGTAGAGCAAAGGACTGAAAATCCTTGTGTCCCCGGTTCGATTCCTGGTGGCACCACTTTTAAAAAGACTTCAGAATTGGAAAATCCCTGAAATACAGACGTTTCAGGGATTTTTATTTATTCGGTGTGACATCACTAAAAACAGCATCATCCGCTAATGACTTCGGCGAATACTCATACAAGAACGTCAAAGAAAACCTGATGTTCGGGTACGAATTGAAGCCAATGGCAGACAACCGCACCATACAGTTTGCCACACCCGAAAAGGCATTGCTTGATTTGTTGTATCTTTATCCGTTCTACGATAGCGAGCAGGAATTGGAAGAACTACGCTTGGATGAAAATTACTTGCACGATGATTTAAACAAGGATTTACTGATAGAATACTGCGTCAAGTTCCAAAGCAAGGCACTTGACCATCGGGTAAAGCTGCTTTTAAAAACTTACAATTTATGATACAGATTGAACAGATAAGAAATTATTTTCCGGCTCAAATCCGTGGAAATTCGGGTTTCGATAAGCACATACTGAAAGAGTATTTGCAGTTAATGATTCTGGATTACCTTTCCTCTACTCCAAGCATCCGAAAAACGGCTTTTATCGGCGGAACAAACTTGCGTTTGGTAAAAGGGACAGACCGGTGTTCTCCGAAGATTTGGATTTCGACTGTAAAGACCTGTCGAAAGACGAATTTATTGATTTGCAGGAATTTAAACAAGCAACAGCCGAACTGCTGAAAACGGTTGATTTAAAGAAAAAACAAAAGGACTTTGAACACTTGCTATTCAACAAAGCCAATAGTAATAAGATTTTGAGGTTTGGGGAATTTGTAGATTCACTTACAGAATAATTAGATGCGAAATGCACATTTCGGAACTGAGATAAAGCAAAACAAAATGCCTGTACATGACAAATAAAGGAATTTCAATATGGATGATAAACTAAAAGCAGATATAAGCAGGATAGTTGATGAGGCGGTATCGTCACGAATATCAAATCAGCAAGCGACCAACGTTTAATCTGGAAAACATTGATGCGGAGGACAGATTGAGAAAAATGTCGAATGTTGACAAGTATGATATGGCTCTGCATGATTCCAGTCGATTTTTGAGAAAATTTCTCAATTATGGAGAAGGTGGAAAAGTACGCTTCAAATCATATGATGAATACATTTTTTCATTCCACATACATGGAAGTTTCGTCATATTCATTAATTTTGCACGAAAAAACAACCTTATGAATTGTAAAGTATTTATATTTTTAGCCTTGCTGAGCGGTACGCTGCTCTATGGACAGAGTAATGTTTCTTACGTGAATCCGATGATCGGCGCTATGCAGATGGGACATACCTTCCCCGGCGCCTGCGTGCCCCACGGCGCCGTACAGCTGAGCCCCGACACGGACACAATCCCGCATAACATTGACGGGACGTATCAAAAAGACGCATACCGTTACTGTGCCGGGTATCAATATGACGACCCGACAATCGTCGGATTCAGTCATACGCATTTCAGCGGCACCGGCCATTCCGATTTGGGAGATGTGCTGCTCATGCCGGTGACCGGAACGCCTCATCTGAATCCGGGAACGGCTGATCGACCGGAAACGGGCTATCGTTCCCGTTTTTCGCACGCGACCGAGACGGCGCAACCGGGCTATTACGAAGTCATGCTGGACGACTACCGGATCAAGGCGCAACTGACGGCAACCGAACGGGTCGGCGTACACCGGTACACTTATCCTGCCGGTGAAAAACAACAGCTTATCCTGGATCTGATTCACGGGATTTACAACTACGACGGCAAAACATTATGGGCCAACCTGCGCGTCGAAAACGACACATTGCTGACCGGCTACCGCATTACGAACGGCTGGGCGCGGGTGAACTACACGTATTTCGCCATCTCATTCTCTTCTCCCGTCACGCACTACAGGTATGAAGAGAAAGAAAAACCGAAATATGCCGGCTTCTGGCGAAAATTTCCTGCAGAAGATTTCCCCGAAATAGGCGGGCGCAAGATTGTCGCCTGCTTTGAATTTGACCGTCCGGCGTCTTCCGTGCTGGAGGTACGGGTTGCCCTCTCTGCCGTCAGCACAGCCGGCGCCCTGCGCAATTTGAAGGCTGAAACCGCAGGCAAATCGTTCGAACAAATCCATGCCGAAGCTTCGCAGAAGTGGGAACATGAAATGGCGCGCATCGACATTCAAGGGGTGCCCGACGACAGGAAAAGCATGTTCTATACGTCGCTCTACCATACATTAATCAATCCGTCTCTTTACATGGATGTCGACGGCCAATACCGCGGTATCGACCACAACATCCATCAGGCCGACGGATTTACCAATTACACCGTCTTCTCCGTCTGGGATACTTACCGGGCGTTGCATCCGCTTTTCAACCTGATTAACCGCAAGCGGAGCAGGGACATTGTCGAATCCATGCTGGCGCATTACGAACAAAGCGTGCACAGAATGCTGCCTGTCTGGTCGCACAACGGCAACGAGAACTGGTGCATGATCGGCTATCATTCCGTATCAGTGCTGGCCGACGCCATCGCCAACGGGATTCCCGTCGACCGCCGGAAAGCGCTGGAGGCGATGCAACACACCGCTAACGTGCCTTATTACGGCGGATTAAGCGATTATCTCCGGCTGGGTTACGTGCCGGTAGATGCAAAGAGCGACGGTTCGTCCATGACGCTGGAATATGCCTACGACGACTGGACGATTTACCGTACCGCACTGTCGGACGGACGGGCGGAGATAGCCGAAACTTACCGAAAACGGGCGTTGAATTATAAAAACGTCTTTCACCCCTCGCTGCAGTTCGTTGGCGCCCGTTTGAGCGACGGCAGCTGGAGAAAAGACTTTAACCTGCTGAGTACGCACGGACAGGGATTTATCGAAGGCAATGCCTGGAATTATTCGTTTTACGTGCCGCAGGATGTGAATGGACTGATACGGCAGATGGGTGGCGAGTCACAGTTTGTCAGGCGTCTTGATTCACTTTTCACCATGCGCATGCCGGACGAGTTTTTTGCCGAGACCGAAGATGTGACCAGAGAGGGTATCATGGGAAACTACGTACTCGGCAACGAACCGAGCCACCATATCGCTTACCTGTATGCATGGACTTCGCAGCCATGGAAGACACAGCGCCGGGTACGCGAAATCATGAACCGCATGTATCGTGACGGCATCGACGGCTTATGCGGAAACGACGATTGCGGGCAGATGTCGGCATGGTATATTTTCT
>JAITBC010000400.1 GCA_031283785.1 Tannerella sp.
TACTTATGCCAAGGTTTGGAGTAATTTCAGAATTAATTATATTCGCGGCGTGTTTGGTTATAACAACAATGAAATCATTGAAAACGGTCAGTTAGACCCCAGAATGCCATATCAGAGCGGAATAGGCGAAATGTACGGAAACACGTTGAGTTATCTGGCTCTTGGATTATTCAAAGACCAGAACGATATAGACAACAGTCCCGTACAGACATGGAGCGAGGTAATGCCGGGAGATATCAAATATAAAGATGTCAATGGCGACGGACTGGTAAATACGGAAGACCGTGTATGGATGGGATGTTCCATTCCAAAATGGACATATTCGCTGTCTATTGACGTGAGTTATAAACGATGGACTGTGGCAGCGCGTATCATCGGCAAATCTAACATGTTCCGTTTCATTACCGACAGAGTTCCTTTCAGTATATCGACCATTTCGGGAGCCGATTATCAGGCGGCAATCTATCATGCTTCGGTAAACGACCACTGGAGTCCGGAATCGTATTCGGGTACAAAAGATACCGAAAGAGCGGACGCCCAATACCCCCGTCTGGGAACAGGAACCGGCAACATCAACAATACTCAGGTATCGTCTTTCTGGATGAAAGAAGCGTCGTACTGGAGGATTGCCGATGTGGAACTCGGATATACATGGATTCCGAAAGCGGTAAATTTTCCCTTTAAAAGCATATATTTTTACGGAAGAGGAGAAAACCTGCATACGTTTTCCAAGTTTAAGGACTGGAATCCCGAACAGACCAGTTCATGGGCATATCCTTTGAAACTGACAATATCCCTGGGGCTGGAAATTGATTTTAAACTTTAATACAAATATATTATGAAAAGATTTTTTTACAAAATATATATTATTTTAGCCGTAGCGCTTTGCGCCGGCACATATTCGTGCAATTATCTGGAATCGGAAGAATATCTGCATGAAGTAGATGCATTGAATGACATCTGGTTTTCGCGTAAAAACATTCGCGAAGCATGGGCTGCCTGTTACGGCAGACTGTTTGCATTCCATTCGATGGAAGCGTCATGGCCCTTCAGCGGAAGCGGAGATGAGGGATATGGCGGAAGAGACGTATATCAGTGTCTGCAGTTAGCTCAGGGAAAATATCATCCCGACAATATTCCGAACGAATTGAATTTCTGGGGAAATATTTATCGTTCTATCCGTATCTGTAACCAGTTCTTGGAAAATTCGCATCTTGCCAATGACCGTCTGCTGGCGGAAGGCGAAGTGGAAACGTATAATACGGATGTGCGTTTTCTGCGGGCGTTCTATTATTCGCAACTGCTGGAAATATACGGGCCTTTTGTAATTATAGACCATACGGTGGATTATTCGCTGGAAGATTATCCTACGACAAGAAACACAGTGGACGAGTGTGTGGATTTTCTGATAAATGAATTGAATGCGGTAATCGAAAAATTGCCGCATCAGGCAAATATCATACAGACGGATCTGGGACGTCCCTCAAAAGGCGCTGCAATGGCTGTAAAGGCAAGAGTACTGCTCTGGGCTGCAAGCAAACTTGTAAATGGCAATAAGGATTATGAAACCTCTTTTGTCAATCCCGATGGCATACCTTACATTAATCCCGTGTATAAAAAAGAAAAATGGGATTCGGCGGCAAAGGCATACAAAGACATTATTGACCTTGAATATTACAGGCTGCTCGCTCTTCCCGCCGATGATAAAATCGTTCCTCTTGGCGATTTCCAGGGAAACGATGTGCCGTGGCCCGACGGACCGGCAGGCATAGACCCTTACCGTTCATATAAGGCGCTGTTTGCCGGAGGACTGAATTACTGGAACTCGGAAGTCATCTGGCAAATCAATACGGGAAGTCAACAGGCAAATTACACTTTCCTGGGATGGCCCAGAGGTCACAAAACAACGGGCGACAATTCCAGGTTTACAGGCAGGGTATGCGCTATACAGAAATTGGCGGACGCTTTCTTCATGAACAACGGGAAAACCATCGAAGAAGAAAACAATGCACTGTATCAGGATATGGGACCTGCTACTGCCGCCGATGGCTATTATATTCAGGGAAGACAGACTTCGGAAGTTTCGCCGATAAAGACTAACTGGCTGGCAACCGCCATGGCGCCGGCTCCTCCTGTAAGGTGTCTCAACCGTGAAGCCCGTTTTTATGCCACTTTGGGATTTCAGGGCAGAGGATGGAAACAGGACGATTTGGCAAGCCCATACTACTATATTGATATGCGGGCTACAGCGCTGGACGGATATTTCGAAACGGACAGACCTTCGTTCCGAAGCGGTTATCTCATTGTAAAGTGGGTGAATGACGAAGATATTACAGTAACCGGAACCTATCCCAAACAGTGTCCAGTATTCAGGCTGGCGGAGGTATATCTCAGTTACGCCGAGGCGCTGAATGAAATCGAACCGACAAATCCCGATATTGTCAAATATTTGAATCTGGTACGTTACAGGGCGGGATTGCCGGGATACGAACTGGCTGACCAGAACACTAATCGCGAACGTATAAAGCGTGAACGATATGTGGAACTGGCATTCGAAAACGGTAAACGCTATTTCGATATGCGCCGCTGGAAAGATGCGGAAAAGGTGCAGCGCGACCAGTGGGGCAACAGTCTCGGTTTGGGCGGACTGATTTACGGATGTAATTACTGGGCAAGCGACGGCGCTTTTTACGACAGATATGCGCTTGAAGGATATATCTTCAAAGCAAGGGATTATTTCTTCCCGCTGCCATATATCGAAGTTGCCAATCACTGGGGTACAATGCATCAAAATCCGGGATGGTAACTTTTTATGTTAAGAATTAAAATAATTAATTAAATTTTTTAGAACAATGAAAAATAGTTTTTTAAAAAACAGATGTTTCAACCGGTCTGCCATATGTTTTGTTGCCGGCATATTATTGCTGGTTTGCAGTTGCGGAAAACTGGATTATGAAGGTAAGGAATTTTGGAGACAGGAAGTATATATTATCAACTCGGAGTCGACCGCCGCGTCCGAACGACTTGTCTCAAACATTCTGGCTTATACTTTCAACGATACTCTGCGTATTATAAATGACGATTATGACACCGAACTGATTGAAGACAACAATCCGGGAGTAACTTATGTCAAATATAAGATAGGTATTGGCGGTTCTCTGCCTGCACACGAGAATATCATCGTAAAGGTAGGTTTTGACGAGGAAACTGTAAACGATTACAACATTGAAAGAAACGAGGATTTTTATATCCCCGATGCTTCGCTTTTCACTGCAAACGTTCCATGGGACGGGGCGGCGCAGGCATATACGGTGGAGATACCCGAAGGTTCGTCTTCCGCTTCACTGATACTCACTGTCCCCATTTTACGGGATAAGACGGAGGAATATGAGCGATTCGCTTTTCCCGTGAAAATTCTCAGCTGTGAACAGGCTCCTCTCAGCCGGCTGTACACTAAGTTTATGGTGGCGGGTTTTGTGATTACTACCGAAAGAACAACGGACTGGTCGGGTTTCCCAATACCCAAATTGCCCGAAGGCAGGTATTATTCCACCCTGTTGCAGTCAAACGGCGCAGAAAATACTCAAAACGGATTTCATCGCAAATATAAGTATATTATGCGTCAGGGAAATGAACCTGAATACGAAAACAAATATGTTGTATGGGGGACGTCGATATGGAGCGCCGAAGTCTCCGGACTGCACGGTATGGGCTGGATGTACAATACTCTGGAACTTAACGATCAGGTACGCGGCACTTATACCCATGCGCCTATAGTCGCCGGAGTAGACTGGCCTGCCAATACTTTTACTTTTACTTCATTACGGCAGAAGGCGACCGAAAACAGCAAGTATGACCCAAAAACAAAAACATTGACTCTGTATTACAAAGATATTCCTGCCGGCGGCGACCAGGTGGACATTCTTACTTATATGGGCGATGAAGAAGTTTATGGACCGGGATATACGCAATGGACATGGCCAAGTCCGTCAGGCAGTAACGCTCCTATCCTGAACTGGCAACAGGTGCGAAGCAGAGGCTATAAACGGTGGCTACCGATAGATGAAGAATGATTTCCGAACAGTAAGCACGGTATATCGTGAAAATTAAATCGAAGAAGCGTATAAATATTTATACGCTTCTTTTCTTTGAGACTGAAGGAAATTTTTAATTTTTGATTTGCCTTTTGCAGATTCAACTCATTTTCCATATTCTTGAATTTGCAATTTTTCCATGAAGTCTCTATCAGTTTCAGCAATTCATCCGTGTGGTCTTTTTTTATGCTGGTAAAAGAGTTTTTCGGATGTTTCCCGTACCGGATTGACAGAGAGGATGTAACGTTTGTTGCCTTCGGTCACTTCCGCCAAATTTTTACTGAAAAGACTTAATTGAACCTGAGTTTTGGATAAGAAAACAATAAACATTTAACATTGAAATCTGTCTGTA
>JAITBC010000417.1 GCA_031283785.1 Tannerella sp.
AACTGCGTATAGCGGTATCCGTCCGGATATTTCTCAAGATACTCTTTCCATAGCAGATAACGCGTTACATGCTTGCGCGTAAGCTCCTTTTCCAGAGATGGAAGCTCGGCTTTAAAGTCCTTGAAGCGCGCATCGGTAAAAGCGGCCGTTCCTGCGCTGAACCGGCCTTCCAGTTCCGGTTCGTCAAGCTTCAGCAGCTCTGACGCTGCCATTTTACCTGACCTTAACTAGTTTACATAATCGTTTACTGTGCCTCTGTTTAGACCCGGTGTTTTTGCTATCCTGCGATTCGACATGCCGGATTCATGCAATTGAATCACTTGTTTAATCGTACTCATTGATGCTAATTTTCCTGCCATATATATACCTGTTTGTAAATTGATTGAACTCTCTTTGATCAATTTACGAAGAATGGTCGAAAAATGCAACAAAAAGTGAACGGGTATAGTCCGAAATCGGGTTGAAACGCCGCCTAAAAAAATAGAAAAATACCTCTTTTTAATGCTTTTTCAATGACTATCTGCCGAAATGACATGCTTTTTATGCGCCTTCTATATCGATTTTCGCTTGATGTATTTCGGGAATATTGGGTGGGTATAGTCCGAAATCTCCATTACACTTCCTGTTTCCGTCAGGGTCTGATAAATTTCTCCGAACGGGAATATCCGGTAGCGGACGTAATCCGCACAGCATAAACGCCCTGTGGCAGATCGTTTATATTAACGGTTACTTCATCCCGACTGTTTTTCCGCTGCAGCAACATTACGCCCCGCATGTCGTATATTTCCACATCAAACAGACCGCCTTCGTCCGGCGCGACGGTCAATTGACCGTCATAAACCCGTATTTTTACTTTTGGAGAACCGAGGCCGTCTATCTTTTCATTTGCGACGAGCGTTCCGTCACAGTCGGCATACATGGGATCCATGTACAGCAACACCCCATCAACATGACAGCAGACCGGATATACAGTGTAATCATCGCCTGTAGGAATTGGAGCGAATCTGCGAAACGGCGTAGAAGAAGGATCGCCAAGACCTTCTATCACAGGACTGCCTGTACCATCAAACCAGATTCGTTTATGTTTTTTTCCGTCATTTAATACGATCGAATCAACTTTGCTGATGTTAACTGCCGGTGGCGTTGTGATCTCCGGTTCCTCCCACCAGTATTCGATTACAAAAGCATCTCCCGTCTCTAATGAAAAATCATATGCAACAGCCTCAATACCCTGAAAATCGGGATTGTTTGGTTCCAATTTTTTTACATATACTTTTTGGTCTTCCGTTCTCGTCAGGAATTTGTCCAGACCAAATTCGCCGGTTACATATTTCCATTTTTTACCGTCGACGATTGTATCTCCGGATATAATAACCGTTCGCAACCCGCCCTGGCCATATGGCTTTCTTTCGGATAAAATATACGTCCAAACACTGTTCTCCGCCTCAAAAGCGTTCAGATAGCCGTCGTTCCCCGTTTGAGGGAAAACATTAGCCGTCGCACTCAACACAACGGCGAATGTGATAATTACTCTTTTCATAAACTCTCCTTTCATTTTATTCGATACTGAAAATTGAGCCGTTTTGTATCTCAAAACGGTTTTCTATGGACACACTTCCCTGCGGTTCTAAATGCAAATTCGTATTGCCACCTTGAATCACATTATTAACAGTGAAATTATTGCCGTTGATAAAATACGTTCCTCCGGTATAAGTCGTATTCTGAATGGTAACATTATTATCGTACAAATATGGAATATAGTTGTCCTTGGTTATTGTTACCGAATAATTTGCCGGAACATTTGTAAATGTATAACTGCTCGTGTTATCGGCAGATTGAAGATAGGATGCACCATAATCGTTCGAGCTTACTACACAAATTTTACTTCCGGAAACCCCAGACTGTACCGCCACACTGCTGCCTGATCTCGTGACTGATGCGCTGGAAAATACGGATGGCATGATCTTAACCGGAATTTCTTCTTTTGAAATATCTTTTAAAAAGAAATATTCGGCAAATGCATCTTTATTTTCAAAATAATAAGATGCAACTTGCGAAGATACAGTTAAACTGCTGCACAGGAACACTAACGCATATATTATTCTTTTCATGTTATTCTTTATTTACACGTTCATAAATCCACAATAATGGCTGCGGTATATCGGTTAGAATCCCCTGCAAAAACTCTATCCTGATTTTATTTTTCTCTGCATCTATAAATTGGCATTTGTAAATATATTTACCACCATACTCTATTCCTTTTGTTTTGTCATAATAGATAATTAACGAACCCGATTTCACCTCATACGTTTTAAACCTTTCGTCTATGTTGTTGCTATTAGAATACTGTTTTATCGTCCCGTCGGGAAAAAATTCCCAAACCCTGTAATCGGTCACAGGGTGCATAATATCATAATCCCACGCATCATTTTCTTCGATCATTTCCCATTGACCAATGATTAGTGGAGTTTCTACATTGTCTTCTACTCCGTCATTGTCCGAACAAGCCGCAACCATGCTTAGTGCAAGCCCGGCAAATAAAAATTTTAGCGTTTTCATCTCTTTTTCCTTTCTTTATTTATTCAACTTTCGCAAGTTCTACAACTTGCTGATCATTAATAAAAAAATGTAGCACTTCATTTGCATAAGTCACTTATTTTCA
>JAITBC010000068.1 GCA_031283785.1 Tannerella sp.
AACAATTAGCTGAATTAAATATTTGTCAAAATGAATTTCACGGTGAATGGAATTACAAAATTCTACCTGAATAAAGTCAGATTATTTCGTAACACTTCCTTTGTTTTTCTTTTTCGGCAAGCGCCGAACGTAATTTTTTTATGGAACGTTGCAGCAAGTTTTGCACCGATTGATAATTCATATCCATAATTTCGCCGATGTGATTCAGTTTTAATCCTTTTGTATAACGGTAGTAGATCACTTCTTTCTGGCGTGGAGTGAGCGTTTCCAATACTTTATTGATTTTATTTCTGCGTTCCTGTTCAAGTTCGTTCTCTATCCATTCGTCTTCGATGGTGTATTCAACTGTAAAAACAGGTTCTATGGTGTCCATTTTATATAAAGATTTGTCTTTTTCAAAAACGTTAAACAGGATGTTTTTAAGAGCGATGAATAGATAAAGTTTTACATTGTCCGTACAATTCAGGTTTGAACGGTTGCTGTATATTTTTACGAAAAGATCCTGAATACAATCTTTTATCAGTTCCCTGTCCGGCGTAAAACGCATGCCGTAAGAAAAAAGTTCTTCCACATATTGCCGGTAAAGATATGCGTAAGCGTCCTCGTCTCCGGCGAGAAGTTTCTCCCATAACAGGCTCTCATCAATGGTATAAACGTTTCGAGTAGACGTATTTCAGGTTTTTATTGGCGTCATATATTGCAGGTTATACTTCCGATCAGGCATTTTTAGCGTGAGCAGCCTGCTTGGGCAAACATATTGTCTGTGTTCGTCCGAACAAGTCAATCGCACAATCTTTATACAGAAAACAGCTGTAAAATTAAAACATACTCACTTTTGTGAAAATTTTTGTGTATGTTAAAAAACATATTTCCAATTTTTCTTATTCCTGAAACTAAAAACCGGAAAACAAAAACACGGATAGAACAAACCCCGGGCTGAATAGCATATCAAAAAAAAAGATTTAGCCTTTACGGTAAATCTTGTACAACATCAAAAATATTTGATAATTTTGTAGCCTGTAATAACATAACGAAGATAAAGAAATATGGAAACAAAAGACGTAAGCAGAAAATCAGTAAAACGGTTTATCATCGCGAATCCGATATACGATACGGTGTTTAAACGCTTGATGGAAAATCAGCGGATAGCGAAATTTTTTATCAGCGCCATACTCGAACAGCCCATAGAGGATTTACAGGTACTGCCGCAAGAGTTCTCATATAAACTTGATGAGACGAAGGTGCCGGACAGAGACAGGGACAGGGACAAAGGAAAAGAGAAAGGAAAAGACAAAGGGAAAGATGAAAAAGAAGAAAACGCCCAGTATTTTTATGCTTTCTTCCGGTTAGATTTCATAGCCACCATTCGCGACAGCAAAGGCAACCATAGCAAGATATTGATAGAACTCCAGAAGTCATGGGAAACGTTAGATGTGATACGTTTCCGGAAATATCTCGGAGAGCAGTATAAAAGAGTAGATATCATAGACGGAAAAGAGACAGTCCTGCCGATAACAACCATCTATATACTGGGTAACAATCTCGCCGAGATAGACTGTCCTTGCATTAAAGTAGACCGTACTTATACCGACATGCTCAATAAGAAACCTATAAATGCAAAGTCTAAATTTATAGAAAACCTTACCCACAACAGTTATGTCATTCAGGCAGGCAGAATCACGGATGTACGTTACACTACAAACCTCGATAAGTTACTCAGCATCTTTGAACAGCGGTATTTTATCAAAGAAGATTCGGTGGCAAGAAAAGAATACCCATATCAACCGGACGATGAAGATATGACGCTTATCACCGATCTGCTGTACGAAATTGGAGCAGACCCCAAAGAACAAAAACAGATAGAAGACGAAGAAGAGGCTTTGCGCATTATTAACAACGTGAAAGATCCTCTTAAAAGATCGCTCGAAGAAAAAGAGAAAACGATCGAAGAACAAGCCAAATCACTCGAAGAACAGGCCAAATCACTCGAAGAAAAAGATAAAACTATCGAAGAGAGTAAGAAAAAACTCGAAGAACAGGCGAAAAAAATTGCGGAGATGGAACGTCTTCTTCAGGATAAACAAATTGAATAAGTTTATCGTGAACTGCGTATTATGTAAACATTTACTTATTGTGTCATATACCCTTATTTATGGACGTACGAAACATGTCTTTCCCCTATAAATTTCACCGGACATTTTTATTTGTCTGTGTGTGATTGAAAAATTTCATGTATATTTGCGCTTATGCAAATGACGGATAGTTTACGTAAATTTATACGCGATCATGCTGCTGATGATGTGTCAACCCTTGTCCTAAAGGCATCGCGCTATAAAAGCATAGACCTGCCGTTTGCCGTCAAACAGATTGCGGCACGGCGGCGGGTAAAAGATAAATTGCCTTTATGGGCTGTCAACGACCGCTTGATTTTCCCATCGGTACTGGCAGCCGAACAATGTTCGTCCGAGCAGACGGCATTATATAAACAACGTCTTGTCGACAGCGAAGATGTGATCTTCGATCTGACCGGAGGACTTGGCGTCGATTCTTATTTTTTATCGAAGAAAGCGCGGACAGTCGTTTATGTGGAGCGTGATGCAGAGTATTGCGAGACGGCGGTTTATAATATGAAGCAGCTTGAAGCGCACAACGTTCACGTACTTAATAGCGATGCGGTAGATATAATTGTCGGGAATACGGCATTAACAGCGAAGGAAAAACCAACACTCACGGATGTGGAACAGGCAAATGTATTTTATATAGATCCTGCGCGTAGAGGCGCAGGCGACAGGCGATTGTTCGCCATGAAAGATTGCGAGCCGGATCTGACAAAAATATGGCCTCTGCTTTGTGAAAAACGTGCCAAAATAATCGTCAAGCTGTCGCCGATGCTTGACATAAGCCGGGTTTTGTTGCAATTGCCGGAGGTGACGGAGGTGCATATTGTCTCGGTAAAAAATGATTGTAAGGAACTTCTCGCGGTAGCCGGTGGCCGCGATTCTTCAAACGAGATGAAATTGCATGACGCTTTGATTTTGCCCGCTACTTTATCGGAGGGAAATGATGATACAGGCAAGTCTGACGTAAAAATCTATTGTGTGAATTTTACGTCATCCGGCGAAGAGCAGTCTTTTGGCTTTGGTTACGACGAAGAGAAAACGACGGTTGTTTCGTATGCGGAAGCGACAGGTCGGTATCTTTACGAGCCGAACGCTTCCATTTTGAAAGCCGGTGCATATAAAACGGTTTCATCACGCTATGGATTGAAGAAACTGCATGTAAACAGTCATCTTTACACCTCTGATACCTGTACGCCCTTTTTTGCAGGCAGGATCTTTGAAGTGAAAAATGTATATAAATTTGATAACCGTTTGTGCCGGAAATTATCTGCACGGATCCCCCAGGCAAATCTGTCTGTCCGTAATTTTCCGCTTTCCGTCGATGAGTTACGCAAGAGAACCCGTATAACCGATGGGGGAGATGTGTATTTGTTTGCTACGACTTTGGCCGATCGTAATAAAGTGTTGATTGATTGTCGTAAAATGGACGCTATGATGTAATCCGTCATTTGCGAAAACATGATAAAATTTGCACATACAGGCTTTCGTTGGAGGACGCTGTTTTCCACTCGGAAATATTTTTTTTCATGTGGAAATATTTTTATATGATTTTTTTATTATCTTTACGGCGTTTAAATTTTAATTTAATGGACATGACGACACGAAGAACGTTCACCGGACAAACGTTGACGGGCAGCGCAAGATTGCCGGTTGCGCCGTCGATTGTTCCCGCATCGGCACAAAAAGAACATGCGCCGTTCGACCCGTATCAACTTCAGCGGCGTGTGCGACACGACCGGCGGCGGGGAATTCAACGGACAGCGAAACAACATCATTTCCTACGAAGTGACACGTCGCTCTTGCTCCATTTGCCTGCTGCAACACATCGCCATGAAGTTCCATCGCCACCTTTCGTGAGACTGTGCTCTCGAACGATTCAAAATGGACAACGAGACCAACGCCATGATTACGCGTCCGGCATCGGTTGTCGTATCAGTTCCGAACCTGTAAATTACGAAGTGATGCCTCTCTTGATAATCAATATATCCTGTCCGCCAAGCTACCAACACTTGTATCCCCGTAGCGCTTCCGAAACGCGCCCGTCTTTTTTGACAAATATTAACGGGGGGGGGGGTAATTGTATAATATTTATTAATGCACACACTGTAAAACCCGGTGATTTTGTGCGACACACCCCCGTTCCGGCGCAAATAACGTCGGAACGGGGGTGTGTATTTGTGTTTTGCCAATTTTCCAACATCTATATTATGATTTTGCAGCGCATGTCGCCAAACATCCGGAATATCTCCTCAAACTGCGGAGGTATCCGGCCAAACCGGAGATATGTGTATCCAAACAGTCGGAAAATATTTGATCATTAATTTACGAACTTATTATATTAATTATCTCATTAATTTTTAAAACATTCTTATTATGAAAAAAATGCTTTTGTTACAATCGTTTCGCGTGGCAGAAATTCGCACGGCGGTGGCGATTGTATTGACAGGGTGGCTGTCGTGCGTTGCGACGCAGGATGTGTTTGCCCAAGACGGTACGGTAGTAACCGGTACGGTCGTTGACGTATCCGGCGAGCCGCTTGTCGGAGTGAATATCATCTGTCGGGACGCCGACGGCAACGGAACGGTGACGGACATGGACGGGAAGTATTCCATCTACACGCCGCGCCGTAACGTCACGCTTACGTTTTCGTATATTGGCTTCGTCACACAGGAGATCGTCGTGACTGGCAAGGTCGTGGACGTGGTGATGACAGAGGACTTGCAGAATCTGGAGGAAGTTGTCGTCATCGGCTACGGCACAGCCAGGAAACGCGATCTGACGGGCGCCATCTCGACCATTCGCACGGAACGTTACGAGGCCGATGCGCCCCGTACGGTGCAGGATCTGCTGCGCGCCAATACGGCAGGGTTGAATATTACGATGTCAACCCAAGCCGACGCTACCGGAGACTTGCAGGTGCGCGGCAAAAACACCCTCACGGCCGGCTCTTCGCCGCTGCTCGTACTCGACGGAGTGATTTACCAGGGCGCTTTGCAGGATATTAATCCGCTGGATATCCAAAGCGTGGACGTGCTAAAGGATGCCAGCGCCGCCGCCGTTTATGGAGCGAAGGCTGCCAACGGCGTCGTTGCTATCACGACGAAAAAAGGAAAGACGGGTAAACCGGTAGTCACGTTCAACACCAATGTGGGCATTGTGGAAACGGCCTATCTGCCCCGTACACTCGACGGACCAGGGTTCCTGCAGTTCCGTTACGACTATGAAACGGGCAAGACGACTGCAGCAGATCTGGAGAAATATCCCGGAAAATTCGCCGACCCGCGCAAACTGAGCGGAAATGTAAACCAGTTAGACTGGTATAATTATACGCAATCGAAGCCGGTTGAAGAACTGCCGTCGGAAGAACAATTAGTGAGGACGTGGTTGACGAGGCTGGAACTCAAAGCGCCGGAAATAGAAAACTATTTAGCCAACAGGTTGACGAATTGGGACGACATCGTTTTTCAGACCGGCCTGCAGCAGGATTACACAGTGGCGCTTTCGAACCGTACGGACAATATGTCTTATTACTGGTCGGTGGGCTATGCCGACCGTGAAGGCGTGCGGACGAATGAGAAATATACCAACTTCCGTACACGCCTGAATCTGGAATCGAAAGTCACCAGTTTTTTAACCGTCGGAATGAACGCGTCGTACAACACGCGCGACGAGCTTTATCTCCCAACAGACGACCAGCGCATGATTGCCGACGTAGGGCAACGGGAAAACCTCTCGCCCTATGCAGCCAATGAGATCGACGACCCCGACAGTCCCTACCGCATGTATCCGAACGGAGACAACAACAGTAAAAACCCGTTTTTCGATCCGCTATACAGGGATAAAAAGAACTTGCGACACATATTTACCGCCAATGCTTATGCCAATATATATCTTCCCTTCGGGATAGAGTATCAGTTTAATTTTACGCCTCACTACAATTTCCGCGAATATTTCTATCATGAATCGGCCGAGCACCCCGAATGGGCGGCCAGCGGCGGACGCTCCAGCCGGCGAACCTACAAGGATTTTAACTGGATCATGGATAACATCCTGAGGTGGAAAAAATCCTTCGCTCGCATCCATAACGTAGAAGTCACCCTGCTCGCCAATGCCGAAAAAGCGCAATACTGGGAAACGCAGGCTAACAACACGAATTATTCACCTAGTGACATACTGGGCTATCATCGCTTGCAGGCCGGAACCGTCCCGACGGTGTCGAGCAATGATACTTACCGTACCGGCGACGCTCTGATGGCACGGTTATACTATTCGTTTAACGACCGCTACATGCTCACCGCCTCGGTGCGCCGCGACGGTTATTCGGCCTTCGGACAGATGAATCCGCGGGCAACATTCCCCTCTCTGGCGCTTGGCTGGGTCTTTACGTCCGAAAAATTTATGAAGGATACGGACAATATATTGAACTATGGCAAACTGCGTCTTTCGTGGGGTGAAAACGGGAATCGTGACATTGGCCAGTATGAAGCCTTGTCCGACCTGACAGCCGGCCCTCATCCCTATATCAATCAGAATGGCGCGCTTTACATCTATTCGCAGTTGTGGGTAAATCGCATGGCCAACAAGACGCTGAAGTGGGAACGCACTTCCGCATGGAACTTTGGTTTGGACTTCGCACTGTTCAACGAACGGCTCAGAGGGTCAGCCGAGGCTTATCTGTCGCATACATCCGACCTGCTGGTCAAACGCTCCCTGCCTACTATCCTGGGGTTCGATAACGTCATGGCCAATCTCGGAAAAATAGAAAACAAAGGCATTGAACTGACAATAGACGCCAATATTATCCAACAACAGGATGTGGCATGGAACTCCTCCCTTACCTTCTCCGCAAACCGGCGTAAGATTATAACGCTCTACGGCGACATGATAGACGTGCTTGATGAAAACGGGAACGTAATCGGACAAAAAGAAGCTGATGACACGCATCCTGACAATTTATGGTTCATAGGACAGGATCCCGACCGGATATGGAACTACGAGAGGGATGGCGTCTGGCAGCGGGGCGAAGAGGAAGAAGCCGCCAAATATGGATTGCAGCCGGGTGATTTCAAATACGTAGATCAAAATGGAGACTATGTGCTCAACAACGACGACAAGATTTTTCAGGGCTATAAAACGCCCCGTTACCGTCTGTCGTGGCGCAACGATTTCATCTTCCGTAAACATTGGACGCTCTCATTCATGGCTTATTCTCACATAGGACAATACGGCACCTACAACCGGGCGGCCAATGCCGTATCGCTCGCCGACCGACGCACATGGTTCGACCAGCCTCGCTGGACGCCGGAAAATCCCGAAAATGACTTCGCCCGTATCGGATCGAAGAATCTTGGTGATAATTATGTGCTAAAGTCTTTCGTCCGCCTCGAAAATGTAACGCTCTCCTACCAGGTGCCCCACAACTTTCTGAAGAAATTCTCCGTGCAAAACATGCGCCTCTCGCTGAGTGTCCGCAACGCAAGTTTCCTGTCGCCCACATGGCGCTTCGGAGACCCGGAGGGCGGAGATATTACGCCCAGAACGTATAACTTGAGTTTAAACTTCACATTATAATACCCCTTCATTCGTATGAAACAGTATATATTAAAAAACAGTATGGCTGCCGCCGTGTGCATGATGTTGATGGCCGGCTGCAACGAAAGTTGGCTCGACCCGAAGCCATTGTCTTTCTATACGCCGGAAAATGCGTATGTAGACGCCAAAGGCATGTATTCCGCACTCACGGCCTGCGAACGAAATATGCGGCATGAGTTTTTCGGCGACGGCGCGCCGGTTATTACCGAACTTATTACGACGGACATAGCCGTCGAAGGGACTACCGACAAGGCCGGTCCCGCCATGAACTTAGACGTCAGCTTCCTGCCTGATGCCAACCTTAACAGTACCGACCGCAACAAGATAGGCTGGTACTGGAGCGAAGGATTCAAAGGAATAAAGTACGCCAATGTGGTTGTTTCGCGTATCGACAACGCGACCTATAAAGATGAAGCCGAACGCAACGCTGTGTTGGGCGCCGCCTATTTCCAGCGAAGTTACCGGTATTACAAACTTACGCACCAATTCGGCGACATCCCCTATCAGGACTGGGAAATCAATTATCCCAAATTAGACTTCTATACGTACGACCGGTGGTCGATCCTGGAAAAGATGAAAGAAGAGCTGGAGTTCGCCTATCAGTGGGTGCCGGAAACGGTAGACCGGGGAAAAACCTCCAAAGCGGCATGCGGCGTATTGCTGATGAAGTATTGCATGGCTACCTGCGACTTTGACCGGGCTATTCAAATAGGGAGGGAAATTACAAACAAATACCCGCTGATGAAACAACGCTTTACGACGAACCGGAACAAACCGAATACGAACCTGATGCATGATTTGCACAGTGTAGAGGCGAAATTAGACATGTCGAACACAGAAGGCCTGATGTACGTCGTATCCTACCCTGAAATAGAAGGCTCAGACCGTATCACGCTGATGCGTAATGCCGTGCCCTATTGGGCGGCAGGCTACATCATCACCCCCGACGGCAAAACGGGAACGACTATTTATGTAAGCGACGACCTTGTCGGTACCTACTTAGATAACAATACATTGTATGGCCGCGGAATCGGACGCCTGCGCCCGACTAACTACCTGCAATACACGATCTGGACGGACAGGGAAAAGAACGACTTGCGCGGACGCTTCAACAGAGACAGCTGGCGGTCGCCGGAAGATTTATATTACAATCATCCGAATCTGAAATCGTCAGGAAACGAATGGTACGGGAAAAACCTGGTGAAACCGGCAAACATGTCCGTTTCGGACTCCATCCGCGGGTGGTTCTCATGGCCGCACTACAAAGTGTTCGTTCCGGATCCCCTTAACACAGAAAAACAAGGCGGTCAAACACCATGGTACATCTATCGCTCGGCGGAAGTCTGGCTGATGCTGGCCGAATGTTACTATTGGAAAGGGCAACTGTCCGAAGCTGCCACTGCACTTAATGAGGTCAGGACGCGTGCCGGAGCTGAATCGCTGACGGCAGCCGATGTGACCATCGGCGAGATTCTGGACGAGCGCGCCCGCGAACTCTACTACGAAGAAAATCGTCACGTGGAGCTGGTGCGCATTTCCTACACCTATGCCAAGACAGGAAAAGCTTGCGAAGTGTTCGGCGGACGCACGTATCGGTTAGATAATTTCTCCGGACCTGGCGGAACCGGTTCGAACGTGAAAGAAGAAGGGTACAATTTTTACTACGACTGGGTGGTTGCGAAGAGTAATTTCTACAACAAAGGCATCGTAACCGCCTATGCCGAGTATAAACTTAGCGTGCACCATGTTCTTTGGCCGATACCTGCAAACGCCATCACATCCAATACGAAAGGGGTAATCAATCAAAACATCGGCTATCCCGGCGCTGAAAACAATATACCTCCGTTGACAGTTCCCAAAGAAGGCACCGTCAATGGTCCGGAATAAATAGATTCAACTGTCGTCAGCCAAATACTGTCGTATTTCGTCCTTGCGAGGAGCAAAGCGACGAAGCAATTCGGAATGTTTGTAAATCACTGAATTGCTTCGTCGTTCCTCCGCGTGTGACGTAAAAACCGGCACAAGCGAGTGTCGGATATGGAAAATGCTGTTTTATGTCAGCAATTGTGTATCTTTGGCCTCAAAAACAAATGAATATGGACAAATTAACAGCATTGTACAAGCGACTGTTGTCGCTGACAGATACTATCCTTTTTATAGCGAGCCGGAATTTGAGCAACGTCTTCAAAATACATTGATTCAAACGCTTGAAAACGATATTCCTCTGTTTGCACGGATGAACGTCGCCACGTCGCGAAAACTGAAACAGTTGCTTTACATCATTGCTCAAAGCGTCCCGTTCAAGCCGAATATCAACAATATAGCCGAGATGACCGGCATACACCGCAATCAGGTAAAGGATTATTTCCATTACATGGAACAGGCGGGACTCATCATGCAACTGCAAAGTAATACGGATGGCGTCAGGAGATTGGGAAAAGTTGAAAAGATTTACCTCAACAATCCGAACATGATATACAGTCTGGCAAACGACACCGCCGATACAGGGAACCTGAGGGAAACGTTTTTCCTGAATCAAATGTCTGTCAATCACACGGTCGTTTCTTCGGATAAAGCCGATTTCGTTATCGGGAAATATACGTTTGAAGTAGGAGGTAAGAATAAAGGACAAAAACAAATTGCGGGATTGGATAATGCATTTATTGTCAGGGATAATATAGAATTTGGCTACCGGAATATTTTGCCGCTATGGACGTTTGGACTGAATTATTGATTTTTTTATTCAACGGTTGCAAAAATCCTGCTGTTCAAAACGCGACGGTTGCAAACAGGGCAATATTGACGGTAAAATCTCCCGATGAGACATTCTGTCTACAAATATTTTGACATCCATAAGGCTAAAAAACAAAAAGGGATTAAAACGACTATATATCAGTGTACTATGATGAAAATGAGAATATTTAACATTATTTATGGTAAAATTTAACTCGTATTCTTTTGTTATATCCAAATATTTGTTTGACCTTTGCAAAAACAAAAACACTATATATTAATGTAATGATATAATTTTTTAGAAGATGGGATGTCAACTTATTAAAAAGAAAACGCGTTTTTCCATGACTGCCGGTGACGATCGATATCTACTTATAAGTATGTTTCAATGTGACATTATCGCTATGATTTTTATTGGAAACACGAACCGTTTCGGATATACAAATTCTTTGGCGGAGCGAGTTGAATTAATTAATAATACATTGCTAAGTTCGCGATTTGAATGTTGCGTGAAAAGGATTTCAAGAAAAGAAGGACAAATATCTAATTTAAGGAAAAAGAAAGGGCTGAGAGTCTCGTTGCAAAATTCAAAAATGAATTCTCTCGCGCCTGATTCCTTTAAGACAGAAGGGAGGTGTACGGAAAAGATACAAAGTTGTTATGAAAGTAGGTTTCCAAAGTCTAATATTATTTCTAAATATGGTTTCTATTCGCTTTATGATGATTTCATCGCCGCTATGGAGGAAGCTGAATCATATTATGATCGAGAGGGAGGCTATGAAGAATTCAAAGAAAAGCATCCATCGTTATTCTTTCCTGAAACAGAAGACGATTATTCTGCATACCTTCCGGTTAGCGATAAGGAAATTGCAAAACTATTAAATGCGAAAGGTGAGGTTACGATTGCAGGCAAAGTTGTAAATCTTATTAATGTTACTTCTTATAATCAATTAAAAGAATTGAGTGTCATTCCTAACGACGATACTCAATGGATTACTTTGAGAAATGCACAGGTGTCCTCTTTGACTGATTCTCAGAAAGTAGAAACTAGAGTAACTGTTTTACCGGAAGAATTTTGTAATAATAGAAAACTTTGGATAAATTGCAGTTATAAATCTAGTAATACAATTCTTGTAGAAGTATGCTTTAGAAAAAAAGGAGCTTTTTGCAAATGGTATAATTATTCATCAACAACGTATTTGGATTTAATGTTTTTTGAATATGGAGGACCTTATATCTGGTATGGAGGTAAAGAAGATGGTTGCTCTTCTCATGATGTAAAACATAGTCGATCTACTCCTTCACAAAGATTTATAGCTTCGGGAAAAGTTAAATTTCAAGGTTTTGGTGCAGAATGTGGAGACAATTGG
>JAITBC010000098.1 GCA_031283785.1 Tannerella sp.
TCGGAAAGAAGCTGGAGTTTCTACCGTCTGGACTTCAATGCGCAGATACGTATCGGCGAGACGTATAAATCGGTGATCTCGGATTGTTTGACCGGGCAGAGGTGCAGATATACGCTCTGGCAGATGATGGTATCTGTAAGCGACAATCTCCGAGGACAGGAATTAATAGAAAGAATCAGTAATTTATTAAAGTAAACGAAATACAAAGTAAAAATTAAAATTCACTTGACATGAACGGAATTATAGACTATATCATATCGCTGATCAACAGACATCCTCATCTGCCTGTTTTCTTTTTTCTTTCGGTGTTTTTTGTCATAACACAACTGAAATACGGTTGGCAGGCATATCATTATAAAACCAAAAAATATATTATGCAATATCGAATCGTGAATAAAATCACTACAGTCATATTCTTGCTGGTGATAACAGTAACAATCGTGTTATTTGTATCTTGCAGCAAGGAGGATTTTGCCGACGAAGATACCACTCTATCCGCACCCTCATCGTCTATATGGCAGCCGACAATGATTTGTCGTCAGACGCTTTATCCGACATCGAAGAAATGAAGCAGGGTTTTTCCGAAGCCGAAGTTCATTTGACTGTTTTTGTCGATCTTCCAGACGAAGCGCCTTATTTGCTGGAAATCGGGGAAATCGGGGATAAGCGGATAAAAACGTACGATGAACTCAACCCTGCGAAACAGGAACCCGAAATGGTGAATCCGAAAAGCGAACTTTACGAAAAACATCCCGACCGGGTCATCTCGCAGCCTCACCGCGAACGGACATTGCAACGCAACCAACTGATACCTGACCTTAGTAACTGAAATGGAAAGCCTTGTTTTCAAACTCGGCGAAGTAAAATAAAAAGAGCGCCGGCAAAGCGCCTGTCCGCCTGATAAAATATGATGGCCGACATAACGGTTCGTATATGTTAATATGTATCGGCAGCGAGCCGGAAGCCCAGAAAGTTATAGCTGTTCCCGAGGAAAGAATAGTAGTCTGTGCGGTACGAGACGCGGGCACATTCTTCAACGATGACCCAGCTGCCGCCACGTATTACACGGCATGAGCCTGAAGGGAGGCCTTTAGGATTCGTCTGTGCGGAAGCGCTGTAAGGACCATACCAGTCGCTGCACCATTCCCACACATTGCCGCTCATATCGTAAATGCCAAGTTCATTCGCCGACTTCGTACCCGGCGGATGTGTTCGGTCGTCGCTGTTATACCAGTACCATGCCACGTCGTCAACATTATTGCCGCCGCTGTACTCGTATCCTCTGCTGCCGGCGCCTCCCCTTGCCGCATATTCCCACTCTGCTTCGGTAGGAAGGCGGTATGTCCGGCCTGTCCTTCGGTTCAGTTTAAAGATAAAGCCGTCAGAGTAATAGGTAATGCCGTCAATGACTTCACTCTCGCCGCCCGTCCCGACTATATCGTTCCAACTTACCCGCTCAACAGGCAAATCATCTCCGCTGAAATATGACGGATTATCCCCCGTCACTTCAAACCATTCCCGCTGCGTGACTTCGTATTTACCGATATAAAAGTCGCTCAAAGTTACCTGATGGGCAGGCATTTCGGTTTTACTGCAATCGCTCTCCTGCCCGGAAGTACACCCCATTGTGAACGTCCCGCCTTTGACAAAAATCATATCATCGTCATTTTCTTTCCGCTCATCAATTTCACCGTGCCGACAGGAAGAAAAGATCAACAGCGCCACTAATATATTCTTACCGGTAATCATATACGTTTATAATTCATTAAAGGCTGTTTCGAGCCATGTTATGCGGTTTTTAAAAAACTGTTTGTCGCAATCCACTTCCCTGTCGAACGATCCGAGGGGGATTCCGCCGACGTGGATTCGCTTGTCCATGATGTCCCAGCGCCGGAAATTCAACTTCTGCGATTCATATAACTCCAGCCGCAATACTTCAAAATAGTTGAGCATATCCGTCGCTGCCGACCTGTATTCAGCCCAGACGGATTTCACAAGCGCTTTAAAATCGGCGTCCTGGAGCATCCTGTCGAAATAGAAGCTGTTGCCGTTCAACACCCAGTAATCGGCCGGACGCGGACGGTCGCCTTCATACCATCCGATCCCTGTTGTCCATTCAAAATCCCAGACCGGACCCATCGTCAGTTTGCTGTTATCGTCCGTGCCGTCTTTGAGCAGATAAAAATTGGTGTCTATATTTGCAAGTATCTGCTGAAATACAAACCATCGCGCAAAACTGTACATGTCGATATACCGTTTGAATCCTTTGTCGGGATCGCCGAACGACGACGAAGCCAGCGCCGTTTCAAAATCATCGACATATTTGCGTATATACTCCACCTCCTGCTCCTTAATATCATCCGTATCAGGATTCTTAAAACTCCATCCATACCCTCTGACGGCAGATCTAAACCATACCGGTTCTTCCGCGTAATAATCATCGCGTTCAATGATATAGCCCCGTTCGGGTACGTTGATTCTGTTTTCGCCCTGCTCAATATGTTCCGTCAGATTGTAGTTCCCAATAAATTCACCGTTGAGGAAGACTTCGACAAAACGGTTTTCAGGCGTCCACGGGAAATTCATCCTTTCGCTCAGCTCCAGAGCAAACGCTGTCCGCATAAGCGTTTTATCCCCGTAATTGGCAAGCATCACCCAGTCTTTCTCGGCGCTCATTCCCAGCAGGTCTGCTTTCTCATCCAATTTTATCCTGAACGGTTTCTTAGGATAATTAAACCACGTGGCATTACCTCTGCCACGAATCTGTATCGTGTTGCTGTGAAGCGTACTGCCTTTATATTTGATGATCATTGAGGCATTTACATATTTTTCTTTCGAAAAAATACGCGTCCGGTTTTCCGTCTCTATAATAACGACCGGCAAGCCTGTATCGATAAGAGCTTCTGTGATGGTAAACCTGTTTGAAGTATCGGTCTCTTCATCCTTATCGCAGTTCATAAGCAGAAGCGGCAGCACCAGCAATACTGTTTTTTTAATAACCCGAATTTTGTTGATGATACTGTCCATGTTGTTTGATTTTATGACTTTGCAAAGATAGCATAAAACCCTCAATTATACACAAACGAATAAAAATTATCGACACAGCGGGCAAAGCGAGCAACCAAAAAAACATCTATAAGGCGACAACTATGTTTTGGCGGTCTTTGAAGGAATTTATAGGGGAAATATACATAAAAAACCTCACATCTATACATACCCGTAAAAATGTGCGTCGCGCGATGTTCGGGCAGTCGTTTTTCTACAAATGTGCTATTTTTTGACGAGTTTGTGCTTGTTTTTTCTTCAGCGGCGAACTACTTTTGCAGAAGAATTAACAAATAATCCATCAATGTAATCATGAAAATCAATAAATGTCTCATTTTCTTCGTTTCTTTGGCGGCGCTGCCGGCATCGGAAATCAAAAAAGTATACAATCACATCACAGAGCAAGGCAATACGCTGGTCATAAACTTAGCGCCAAGCACAGACGGCACTCTCAATATCTTCGACATAGAAAGCCTTTACGCAGGCGCCCGGACGTTGGGTATTGGACGGGGAAATGCCGGAAGTCAGACTCGCGCCGGTGAATGTGCAGTCGAAGTACGCCATGTTACCGACAAAGGGTATATTGCCTTTCCAACAAAATATATCTACGGAAAAAGAGATGAAGATTACAGGATTAAACCGGAAGATTTAAGCGCAGACGGATACAAATTGATGATCATACCTGAAAATACCGCCGGTAAATTTACGGACGAAAAGATTGTCGTGGAATTTATTTATGAAGATACGGGAATATCTTAACCCCATTGCAGCTTATCAAGATTATAAAATGCGGCAAACAAGGCAAGTCCATATTTTTCCCGATTCCGATTTGTGCACTGCAAATTTTCGTTTTGTAAAGGGTAGCGGTTTGTATTTGAGGCGTCGATAAACGGCATCGACCCTGAGCGTCGGTCGCGCTGCTCCGGCGGGTGGTCGAGGTTTGTTTGTGAAATATCAGGATTATGACCCCTTTACCGCCTTGTACACATCCTGCAGGGAGATGCCTTTTTCTCCGGCAATTCGGCGGGCGTCTTCGTATTCGAGGGAGATGCGGGTGCCGTCGCCGTAAAACGTTTCTTTCGCCTTGATTTCACCGTAAGGAGTGGACACCGTGACGGCTTTGCGGGGCAGGCACGTCCGTTCGACACGGTATTTCCGCAGGCCGATGGTCGACGTCTCGGTGAACAGGATGCGTTCCATGACGGGGATGTCTGCCCCGTTGCAAAGCACATGGAGCCACGTAGCCGGACGGCATTTCTTCATGTATACGGGCGAGAAAAATACATCATACGCGCCGGCTTCCAGAAGCCGTTCCATCACATAACCCAGTATTTCCGGCGTCGTGTCGTCGATATTCGTCTCGATGACGGTCACCGTATCCTCTTCCTGCTTCTTTCCGGCGACAGCCTCGCCCTGTACAATCCGCAACAGGTTGGGAATGGTGGGTAACTCTTTCGTTCCCGAGCCGTAGCCGGTTTTGATTATTTTCATTTCCGGCATCGGCCCGAAACTCTCGGCCAGTTCGGCAATGATGGCTGCGCCGGTGGGCGTCGTCAATTCGCCTTCGATGTCTAACTGCTTAAACGCCGCGCCTCTGGCTGCCAACACTTCCGTCACGGCGGGAACGGGTACGGGAATCGTTCCGTGCCGACATTCGACAAATCCGTGTCCGTCGTGCAAAACGGAAGCGCAGATTTTGTCCGGTGCAAGCAGGCCGATGCAAATGGCCGTCCCGACGATGTCGATAATCGAATCAACCGCCCCGACTTCGTGAAAATGCACTTTGTCCGGGGTAGAGCCGTGTATTTTGGCTTCCGCCACAGCCAGCCGCATGAAAATGCGTTTGGCTAACTCTTTGGCTCCGGCCGGGATGCCGCTTTCGTCGATGATGCGTGCAATGTCGGCCATCGTGCGGTGGACGTGCGAGTGAGCATGTGCGTGATGATGAAAGAGATGCAGTCCCCCATGATGATGAGTATGCGCTTTTTCTTCCACAATCACATCCACATGCCTGGCGTAGATGCCGTGTTTGGAGACTTCCGAGAGCCGGAGTTCCCAGCCGGCGAGGTGGAGTTTGTTCAACTCGCCGGTGAGCCGTTCAGGATTTATTCCCAGATCGAGCAGGGCGGAAAGCGTCATGTCTCCGCTGATGCCTGCAAAACAGTCAAAATAAAGGATGTTCATATATAAGCGAAATGGTTTTTGATCATAAAATCAGATGAATATCTTAGAAATTCAGCTTTTCCAGTTTCTCCATTTTCAGACAAATATGTTTTCATAAATCACGTAACACCCGTATGCAAAACACAGGACGGACGACAGGAGTACCAGTATCGTCCGCAACATCTTTGAATGGATGAGCGTCTTCGAAAAGGGGATGCTGAACACGCCGGCCACCAGCGTCATGCCGGTGATGGAACCAATGCCGAAAATCAGCAGATACAGAAGACTGTTTGCAACGCTTCCGATTTGCGTCATCACGAGCACTACCAGCGCGCCGCTGCCGGCCAGTCCGTGGATGATGCCGATGCCGTACGACGTCCGGTGCAGTCTGTTTCCTTTCAGATGCACATGCACGTGAGGGTGACGGTTCTCGCCCGCATGTTCGTGACGGTGCGTGTGAAATGCCGTTTGTTCGTCGCGTATGAAAATGTAGAAACGGTACGAGGCAACAAGTACCAGCATCCCTCCAACGGCCGCCTCGAAATATGAAAACGAATGCTCGGGGATATTCACCTTGAAAAAAATCATGAGAATCCCTATCAGGAAAATCGTAGACGTATGGCCTAATCCCCAAAAAATCCCATCCTTGAGTGCGGGAAAGATTTTGTTCCGCTGCGACACGATATTCGTCACAGCCAGTATGTGGTCGGCTTCAAAAGCGTGAAGCAGCCCTTCATACAATGCGTACAACAGCAGAACGATGATTGGTAATTGTTCCATGAATAATTTTTTAATACAAAACCCCGACAAAGGTAACACCTTTAAACAGGATCGTGTTATCCGGCATCAAAAATATTTATTCTTCCGTATTAAACAATATTTAGTTTCGTCGAAAACGAAAAAGAATACGGTTATCACGAAAAAAAAATGCCACAGGTTATTTTATTATTGCACCCAAATTTTCGAATATAGTGCATCGCATGACATTCAAAATGATAATTCTCTACAAATGTGCTATTTTTTGACAAGTTTGTACTTGTTTTTTCTTTCCGAATAAACTACCTTTGCCGCAAACATTTTTATAATGATAATCATTAATTTTTATTTTAACTTTATGTATGATCTTAGCGCGGAAAATAAACCTTATACGGACGACATATATTCCCTGTCCGACGTCCCAAGCCCGCATCAAAGGGGGGGGGGGGGGGGGTAACCCAACCTGCTAATACCGAGCGTTTTAACCGCATAAATTGCGACATTAACAGACCTCCATCATACCATTACGGTAATTTGGCTGCACCTGCCGTTCCGGCAAATGCAGTTAACATTATTATATATAATCCGATCTATTCACATGTTAAATTTAATGCCTATGAGAACAGAAAATAAAAACCGTATCTGATTTATAGAAGTAAGTCGTACAATTAAATTTATGCGTATCACCGTATACGTCTGAAATTATGTAACTGCTACTTTTTATTCGTCATGAATAAAAACATCCTCTCACGAAAAAACACGAATAATCATATTATTTTTCGAGTTTGAATCTATTATTTACTTTTTTATTATATCCATCTTATTTTTTCTAAAAACATGAGAAATAATTTATATGGAATTTATATCAGATATCTGATAGTATTTTTATTATCATTTCCCGGCAGTCGTATTTGTTTTGCCGATCCTGTTGTCGCTCAACCGGGGACAAAGAGTATCAAAGGCGTTATTATCGATACGAACGGCGAACCTCTTCCCGGAGCGACGATCCAGATCAAAGGCACAACTACCGGCGTCATTACGGATGCGGAAGGGGAATTTTCGAACTTAACCGTGACAAATAATGACATATTGGTCATTATGTACATCGGTATGACGACAAAAGAGATTCTCGTCGCCGATAAAACGGATTTTACAATTGTACTGGAAGATGCGTCCATTGCATTGGACGAAGTTCAGGTAGTCGCTTTCGGCAAGCAAAAGAAAGAATCCGTCATCTCTTCCATCACCACCGTAAGACCATCGGATTTGAAGGTGCCCAGCAGTAACCTGACCACCGCGATGGCAGGACGCATAGCCGGTATCATCGCTTATCAGCGGAGCGGCGAACCGGGTGTCGACAATGCGGACTTTTTCATTCGCGGCGTCACCACGTTCGGCTACAAAAAAGATCCGCTGGTATTGTTGGACAACAATGAAATATCATCGTCGGAACTGGCGCGTATACAGCCGGACGATATCGCCAGTTTCAATATCATGAAAGATGCCGCTGCTACCGCACTATACGGCTCGCGCGGCGCAAACGGCGTTATCCTTGTGACGACCAAAGAAGGCGTTGAAGGAAAAGCGCGATTGAACATTCGCATAGAAGAATCCATCTCCGCCCCTACCAATAAGATAGAGTTGGCCGACCCGATCACTTACATGCGATTGCATAACGAAGCCGTCCGTACGCGCGACCCCTTGGGCATCACGCTTTACAGTCAAAATAAAATCGACAATACCATCCGCGGCGGGAACCCGTACGTCTATCCGGCCAACGACTGGTACAACCTCATGTTCAACGATATTGCCCAAAGCCAGCGGGTAAATTTCAACCTTAGCGGCGGTGGAAAAATCGCCCGTTACTACATTGCAGGAACTTTCAACAACGACAACGGCAACCTGAAAGTGAACAAGATGAATAACTTTAACAGCAATATCAATGTTCAACGGTTCATGCTGCGGACAAATGTAAACATCAATGTCACACCCACCACGGAGGTAAAAGTCCGGTTGCAGGGAAAGTTCGACGACTACCGGGGGCCGATCGACGGCGGAGAAACCATTTACCGGAAAGTAATGCGTTCCAACCCTGTACTGTTTGCCCCCTATTATACTCCGGACGAGGCCAACATCCATACCCAGCACATCCTGTTCGGCAACTACGACAAAGCGCAATATACGAATCCCTACGCCGACATGACGAAAGGGTACAAGGAATCTTCCGATTCGCAGATGTTCGCACAGTTTGAACTGGAACAGAATCTGGAGTTCCTGCTGAAAGGTCTTTTCTTCCGCGGCATGTTCAATACCTCGCGCTATTCCTATTTCGACGTGCAACGCTTTTATAATCCTTTCTACTATAATGTGGCGTATTACGACAAGGTAAAAGACACCTACAGGCTGATGCTCCTAAACGAACAGTCCGGTCGCGAATACTTAGATTATGTCGAAGGAACGAAAAAAGTGGAATCGACGATGTATGGGGAGAGCGCCCTGAACTGGAGTCAGACGTATAACGAAGACCACAACGTCGGAGGCATGCTGGTGCTTACCGTTCGCAACTATCAGGCTTCCAATGCGGGAGATCTGCAACGCTCCCTCCCGTCGCGGAATGTGAATTTAGCCGGACGTTTTACGTATGCGTTCGCATCGAAATATTTTACCGAGTTCAATTTCGGCTATAACGGTTCCGAGCGTTTCGCCCGGAAAGAACGTTTCGGATTCTTCCCCTCCGGAGGCGCCGGCTGGATTATTTCGAACGAAGCGTTTTACAGCGAGGGTCTGCGGGCGGTTCTTCCCAAATTTAAACTCAAAGGCACTTACGGCTTGGCAGGAAACGATGCCATCGGATCGGAATCTGACCGTTTCTTCTATCTCTCTAATGTAAATATGGAAAACGGCGATCGCGGATCCTCCTTCGGTACGTATGGAAATTCCGGCGGCGGATATTACTTGAGCGGCATTTCTATCTCCCGCTACGCGAACGATCTGATCACATGGGAAGTATCGAGAAAATTAAACGTGGGATTCGAAGCCAATTTATACGGTCAGCTGGAAATTGTGGCGGACTATTTCACGGAACATCGCTCCAATATCCTGATGGCGCGTCAATCGATCCCGGCAACTATGGGTCTCCAGAGCGCGATAAGCGCCAATGTCGGTAACGCCGCCTCCCACGGCGTAGACATCTCTTTTGATTATACCCACTACATAAAGAAAGACTTCTGGCTGAAAGGACTGGCCAATTTCACCTATGCAACCAGCGAATTTCTTGTCTATGAAGAACCGGATTATTCCAAAACGCCATGGAAATCGCGCGTAGGAACTTCGTTGAACCAGGAGACCGGATACGTAGCCGAGCGGTTGTTTGTGGATGAAGAAGAAATACGTAATTCGCCGATCCAGTTTGGTACATACATGGCGGGCGACATCAAGTATAAAGACATTAATAACGACGGTAAAATCACGGAATTAGACCAAGTACCGATCGGTTACCCCACCAGCCCGGAGATTGTTTATGGTTTCGGTCTCTCTACCGGTTATAAAGATTTCGACATCTCCTGCTTTTTCCAGGGGTTAGCGAGGGAATCGTTCTGGATCGACCTGAGCGATGACCTGGCAAACGGTCGGATCGGGACGGCGCCTTTTATCAACCGGGAGGGTGCACTGCTGAAAGCGTACGCCTACGACCACTGGTCGGAAGACAGCCGAAATGTATATGCGCTGTATCCGCGACTGGCGGAAACGCATATTCAGAACAATGAGCAGCGTTCTACCTGGTTTATGCAAAACGGCGCTTTCCTGCGCTGGAAGTCGCTGGAATTCGGCTATACGGTCCCGGCGCGTTTATCGAAGAGAGTCCTGATCGACAATTTCCGCGTTTATTTCAGCGGAACCAATTTGATGACCTTCAGCCGGTTTAAACTCTGGGATCCGGAGATGGGAGGAAACGGATTAGGCTATCCTGTTCAAAAAGTGTATAACTTAGGACTGCAAATATCCTTCTAATATTTAACCATAAAATAACGAGATATGAAAATAATTATAAAAATCATTCTTTTATCGGTTTTCACGGGTGGTTTTGTTTCCTGTGGAGATTACTTAGATGTTGTTCCGGATAACGTTGCAACTATCGACTACGCCTTTCGAAACCGCACGGCCTGCGAAAAATATCTGTTTACATGCTATAGCTATATGCCCCGCCATGGCGACATAGGTTGGGATCCGGCCATGTCGGGAGGCGACGAAACATGGACACATTCCTTTATCAACTGGACTCCGCGGAGCCTGGCGCAGGGTACGCAATCCACCATCAGCCCCATCATCAATTTCTGGAACGGGGAAAACGGTGCTCCGAGCAACCTGTGGACAGGCATACGGGATTGCAACATCTTCCTCGAAAATGTGGATAAAGTCATCGACCTGCCTGCGCATGAAAAGAAACGATGGATTGCCGAAGTAAAATTTCTGAAAGCGTACTACCATTTTTATCTTTTCAGGATGTATGGACCCGTCCCGATCGTAGACGTAAACGTTCCCGCATCAGGCAGTCCCGACGAGGTGAAACCGTATCGCGAGCCGGTAGACGACGTTGTGAACTATATTGTAGATTTGCTCGACGAAGCAGCGGAGGATCTTCCGCTGGAAAGAGACGTGGTAGAAGGTACGGAAGCCGGAAGAGCCAATAACCTGATCGCCAAAAGTACACGCGCCAAAGTATTGGTGTACGCCGCCAGTAAATTATTTAACGGGAATACCGACTACATGAACATCGTCGACGAACGGGGCGTCAAGCTGTTTCCGCAGGACGATGACCCGGAAAAATGGCGGCGTGCGGCCGAAGCCTGCCGCGAAGCCATCGAAATGTGCCATGTACAAAACAAAAGACTGTATGACTTGATCGACCCTCAATTGAATCTGGAAAACGATACGTTTAAAATACAAACCATGTATCGACAGGCCGTTTGCGACCGATGGAACTGCGAACTGATATGGGGCGGCGTCAATTACGACTGTACGACATTGTCCCGGCAGGCACAGGCAAAAATTATGCGCCTCGCAGCCGAACATACATCGATTCGTTCGGAATGGGGCCCTACCCTGAAACTTGTAGAAAGATATTATTCCAACAGAGGCGTTCCCATCAACGAAGACATAGACTGGGTGACTAACGGATGGTACCTGAATCGCTATAAAGTACGTCCCGAACCGTCTTCGGGAAAAGAGAAATTCTTAGTAAAAGAAGGACAACGAACCGCTTATCTGCATTACAACAGAGACCCCCGTTTTTATGCAAGCATCGGTTTTGACCGGGGTATTTATTTCGGAAACGGATATACCAAATTCCCCGATAATGTGAAACATTGCGAATTTCGCGTCCGGGAATATTCGGGCATGTCATCCGCTTCCGAATGTTTTTCCATTACGGGATATTCCGCAAAGAAAATGCACAGTTACAGAAACGCCGTTACGGAAACGACCGACAATGTGGAGTATTATCCTTTCCCCGTCATGCGTTTGGCCGATCTCTACCTTTTGTATGCCGAGGCGTTGAACGAATCCGGTGGCCCCAGTGAGGAAGTGTTTCGCTATCTTGACCTCGTCCGCGCCCGCGTAGGGCTTGAGGGCATTCAGGAATCGTGGCGCAAATATTCCGTAAACCCCGAAAAACCAAACAATAAAGACGGGTTACGCGAAATCATCCATCAGGAACGTACCATCGAATTAGCCTTCGAAGGCGAACGTTTCTGGGACATCCGCCGGTGGAAAAAAATCAGCGAACTCAATGAACAGCCCATGGGATGGAACAGTTTGCGCGGAGAAACGGAAGAAGACTTCTATACGGTTACTTCTGTAGCGCAAACGCCGGTACGGTTTTCGGTAAAAGATTATCTCTGGCCGATAAAGGAAAACGAGCTGTCTATCAATGGGAAACTTATACAGAATTATAACTGGTAATTTGTGAATCATTTAAAAACAGGAAAGATTATGAATAAATACATATTTTTATTGTTGCCGGCCTTATTATATGCCTGCACGGAAGACAGGAGACCGGAAATAACGATTAACAGCGACCCTCCCAAACCGGTATCCGATGTGAACGTAACCAATATACCCGGAGGGGCTGTTTTGAAATACCGTTTGCCCGACGACGAAGATTTGCTGTTTGTAAAGGCGGTCTATTCATACAAGGAAGGACACCTGGCGGAAACACGCAGTTCTCTGTATTGCGACTCCATCAAAATACTGGGATTCGGCACGGAAGACGAACGGACTGTGGAATTGTCGGCCGTAGATCGCAGCAAAAACGAATCGACGCCGGTAAGCGTTAAAATCAAACCGCTGGAAGCGCCGGTAAATACCATCGGGAAGACTATTGAAATGATGCCGGACTTTGGCGGCGTGCATCTTTACTGGCAGAATCCTGATCGCGCGGAGATTTCCATTGTACTCGAAAATGAGGATAATAATCATGAATTTGTCCCGGTCGAAACTTTTTACAGTACGGTTGTGAATGGCGATGTTGCCGCCCGCGGGATGGATACGATTCCCGGAAATTTCAGGGCCTACGTACAGGACCGCTGGGAAAACCGGAGCATTATTACGGAAGCCACGTTAACGCCTCTGTTTGAACAGTTATTCGACCGGTTGAAATTCCAGGCGCTTTATATCGAAGGAGACGAGCCTATGGCATGGGGCTGGGTTTTGCCCCAGCTGTTCGACGGAAGAACCGATGGCGACTACGGCTTCCATACGGCGCAGGGTACGGGACGATGGCCGCAGTGGATCACGTTCGACATGGGCGTCGTCGGGAAAATCAGCCGTATCAAAGTCTGGCAGCGCGGAGATGACTGGCAGTTCCGTCACGGCAACCCCAAACGCTTTGAAATATGGGGAACTAATGATGTAAATAATCTGGCCGACTGGGATGTATGGACAAAAATGATGGATTGCGAAAGTGTTAAACCTTCCGGCCTGCCGTTAGGACAACTTAGCGATGAAGACAGGGCTCTTGTCGCCGGCGGGGAAGAATTTATCTGTCCTCCCGGAGCGCCTGCCGTCCGCTATTTGCGTATGAAAATACTGGAAAACTGGTCCGGAGGCGACTTTTTCCATCTTATGGAAATTGAAGTCTACGGTCAAATAGAAAATTAACCTGTTAAAAGTAGAACCTATGAAATTATATAAATCATTTATTTGCATGACGCTTTGTGCTATCACCGGATTCTTTTCCTGCGACAGCATGCACGACTTGCACCTTGGATACCTGGAGAGCGGTGAACGTATATATGCGGCTAAAGTAGACAGCGTATCTCCGGGTCCGGGCAATAAACGCATCGAAATGGAAGTTTTTATCAAAGCCCAGCGCATTGATTTTATCCGGTTTTTCTGGAACGCGCGGAATGATTCGCTTGACTTCGGCATAAACAATCAGGTGGGAGTTTTCAAAGCAATGATCGGGAATCTTGAGGAAAACGAATATCTTTTCGAAATCGTCAGTTTCGACAAGTTCGGAAATCGCTCTTTGCCGTTTGAAGTATCCAGCCTCGCTTATGGCGAAAACTATAAAAGATACCTGACCAACCGCAGAATCAGTTCGATAAGTTATAATGCCGGCGAAGAAGCAGTAATCGAATGGATGGGACTGACCGAAGACGCCGTCCACACGACGCTCCATTACACCGACGGCAGCGGCCGGGAGCAGACGATTGTCACGCCGGCTTCGGAATCCGTGACCGTGATTCCGAATTATTCGAAAAGCGAATTTCGTTATGTCACCTCATACCGTCCGGCGACAAACTCTCCCGACATGTTCGATTCGGAAGAATCGACAGGCGTTTTCCCGCCGTTTGAAAGGCTGTTTGACAAATCGAAATTTGCAGCTCTATCCGTCGAAGGAGATACCCCTTCGGACTACGACTGGGTCGTCTCCAACCTGTTCGACGGCAATCTCAACAGCGGATTCCATTCGCCGGAAAATCTGACGGAGCCGGGGTGGATCACACTGGATATGGGCGTTGTCGGGAAAATCAGCCGTATCAAAACATGGCAACGCCGCGGCGAGTATGATTTCGGACACTATAACCCGAAACGTTTTGAAATATGGGGAACAAATGACGGAGCTAATCTGGCCGACTGGAGCGCGTGGACAAAACTGATGGATTGCGTAAGCGTCAAACCGTCACAGTCGGGAGGAACTGCCGACGACGACAGTGCGCTCCTCGACGCCGGAGAAGGATTTGCCTGTCCGCCGGAAGTGCCCGCCGTCCGGTATTTGCGCATGAAAGTACTGGAAAACTGGGCAGGAAGCTACAATTTTCATTTCATGGAAATGGAAATCTACGGTGATGACCGGTAAAAATGAAGATTCTTTCATGAAAAAGGCTTTTATATCAATATTTTTATTTATCTTTGTTTCAATTATCACTAAAATATTAAAAAGTACTATGAGAAAAATTGTAATTTTATTCGTGCTGGGAATGGCTCTGAGTATGCCTTCTGCCGTAAAAGCCCAAGGAACACCTTCGTGGGTAAAAGAGACTAAAGAACAGAAAGAGAAACGCATGGCGTGGTGGACGCACGACCGTTTCGGCATGTTTATTCACTGGGGATTGTATGCCTTGCCCGCCCGTCATGAGTGGGTGAAACAGAATGAAAAGATCTCGGACGAGGATTATCAAAAATACTTCGACCGTTTTAACCCCGATCTATATGACCCGAAAGAGTGGGCGGCCAAAGCGCGGGAGGCCGGTATGAAATACGTAGTGCTGACGGCAAAACACCACGAGGGGTTTTGCCTGTGGGACAGCAAACACACCGACTACAAAGTCACCAACACTCCCTACGGCAAAGACTTGATAAAACCTTTCGTAGAGGCATTCCGCGCCGAAGGTCTCCGTATCGGATTCTATTATTCGCTCATCGACTGGCATCACCCGGATTTCCCTTATGATCGCATTCACCCGAACGGTCCCAGGGATCCGGAAGAACGAAAAGCCGCCAACGAAAAGCGGGATATTAAAAAGTACCAGAAATATCTGAAAGACCAGTTAACGGAATTAATGACACAGTTCGGTCAGATAGACGAACTGTTCCTCGACTTCTCCTATCCCGGCGAAAACGGCAAAGGGCACGATGACTGGGATTCGGAAAACCTTATCCAACTCATCCGGAAGTTGCAGCCCGGCATCCTTATCGACGACCGTGCCGACCTGAATGATACGGAATGGGGATGGGACTTCAAAACGCCGGAACAGTACATGCCGACCGAATGGCCGACCGTCAACGGGCAGCGCGTGCCGTGGGAAACATGCCAGACGTTCTCCGGCTCATGGGGGTATCACCGCGACGAGACGACGTGGAAAAGCGTCAATCAACTGATCGTCATGCTGATCGAAGTCGCCAGCAAAGGCGGGAACCTGTTGCTCAACGTAGGCCCGACGGCACGGGGACTGTTTGATTACCGCGCCAACGAACGCCTCGAAGGGATGGGTAAATGGATGGCGTATAACAGCCGCTCTATTTACGGCTGTACGCAGGCGCCGGACGAATTCGCCGCTCCGCGCAACTGCCTGCTTACCTGCAATCCCGAAACCAAACGGCTTTATGTTCATATCCTCGAATGGCCCATCAGCGCGCTGCATCTGAACGGATTCGCCGGAAAGTTCAAGTATGCGCAACTGCTCCACGACGCATCGGAGGTGCGTTACCGCGTCGACGGCAACAATGTCACACTGAACCTTCCCGTTCTCAAACCCGACGTGGAAGTGCCTGTTATCGAGTTATTCCTGGAATAAGCGATAAATATTGAAAAGAGGCTGTATCAATTGCACAGATTTGCAATACTATCCCTTCCATGATGTGTTTTGACAGGGGTAACTTGTTAAGAAAGACGTTCTTTTGATACAGCCTTTTTTATTGTGTAATCAGGACATGACATCCAACAAAAATGTACAAATTATGTTATCAATCAAGAAATATTTTTTTAATAGCGAACAAAATAAGGCATACCGGCGGTTAAGTTATTTACTCCTGATTCTGCTGCCGGCATTTTCCTGCAAGAAAGAAAAAGCCCCTACATTGAGTTTATGGTATTTGCAGCCTGCCGAAGAATGGATGCAGGCAACTCCCGTCGGCAACGGCAGACTGGGAGCCATGATTTATGGCGGAACGGAAACGGAGACTATCGCCTTAAACGAAATCACCTTATGGTCGGGGCAATACGACGAAGATCAGGAAATATCATGCGGCAAAGAGATGCTTGGTGAAATCCGCCGGTTGTTTTTCGACGGAAAGATAGAAGAAGGAAACAGGTTGGGCGCTCAATATTTATATGGGAAACCACACTCTTTCGGCACTCACCTGCCGCTCGGCGATTTAAAAATAAAATCATGTCATGATCCTGCCGAAATAAAAAATTACAAAAGAGAACTGGATGTTGAGAAAGCTGTCACCACCGTATCTTATACTGTATCGGGTACAAATTACAGAAGAGAATATGTGTGCTCAAATCCGGATGATGTACTTTTGATTAGATTCACTTCCGATAAGAAGAATAAGCTGAACATGGAAATCGGATTGGATCTTCTACGGGAAGCCGTCATTTCAACGTCCGGTAATACCTTATCGTTTTCCGGTCAGGCATTATTCCCCAAATTAGGGGCGGGAGGCGTTTTCTTCACAGGCCTGATTCACGTGGCGTCGGATAAAGGATCCCTATCCGCGACGGACAGTACGCTCATCGTAAACAACAGCAATGAAGTGATCCTCTCCATAGATATAAGAACGGATTACAAAAACCGGGACTACAAAACCTTATGTAAACAAACCGTTGAGAAGGCCTCCCGAAAGGCTTATGAAACAATTAAAGCCGATCATGCGGCAGACTATACAGGATTGTTTGACCGGACGAAACTCTACCTCGGAGAAAGCGAACTCGACAAACTGCCAACCGATGTCCGCTGGAAAAAATTAAAAGACGCCGGAGATGACGATCCCGGATTATTCGCCCTCTTTTTCCAGTACGGTCGTTATCTGCTCATCTCATCTTCAAGAGAAAATTCTCCCTTACCGGCCAACCTGCAAGGAGTGTGGAACGACAATCTGGCATGTAACATGCCCTGGACATGCGACTATCATTTGGATATAAATACGCAGCAGAATTACTGGCTTGCCAACACAGGAAATCTTCACGAATGTAATACTCCGCTTTTTAACTACCTCGAAGATCTTGCATATCACGGAGAAAAAACGGCGGCTAAAGTTTATGGAAGTCCGGGATGGACCGCCCATACGGTAGCAAACGTATGGGGATATACGGCTCCGGGACAGGGCGTCGGCTGGGGTATGTTTCCTACTGCCGGCGTATGGCTGGCTTCCCACTTGTGGAGCCATTATACATACACCATGGATATGGAATTTCTTAAAAATAAAGCATATCCTGTCTTAAAAAAAAGCGCACTGTTTCTTTTGGATTACCTGGTGGAAGACCCCGTCAGCGGATATCTGATGACGGGCCCTTCCATCTCGCCCGAAAATTCATTTAAAGTCAACGGACACGAATATGCCCTGTCGATGATGCCTGCATGCGACCGGGTACTTGTCCACGAAGCGCTGGCCTCATGCATCAAAGCATCAGAAATATTAGGCGTCGACACGGAGTTACGCCAATCTATGGCGGAAGCCATAGCAAAACTGCCACCTGTCAAGATCGGAAAAGACGGGACTATTCAGGAGTGGTTCGAAGATTATGAGCCGGCACATCCGAATCACCGCCATTCATCACATTTACTGGCTTTATATCCCTACTGTCAGATCTCATTGGAGAAGACTCCCGAACTGGCAAAAGCCGCCGATAATTCCGTCTATCGACAGTTACATTCCATGAATTGGGAAGATGTCGAGTGGAGCCGCGCCAATATGATATGTTTTTATGCAAGACTGAAAAATGCAAAAGAAGCATACAGAAATATGAAAGGCCTGCTGATTGAATTTTCAAGAGAAAATCTGTTTACAATGTCGCCGGCAGGCATCGCCGGCGCACAGTCCGATATCTTCGAATTTGACGCAAACGAAGCTGCCCCTGCCGCTATTGCCGAGATGCTGATTCAAAGTCACGAAGGTTACATTGAATTCCTTCCCGCTTTGCCGGAAGAATGGGACAATGGTTATTTCAATGGCCTCTGTGTACGGGGAGGCGCGGAAGCAGACCTGCAATGGAACGGCAGCGCCGTCGAATACGCCAAAATAACGGCTACAGCCGACAATCGGTTTTCGGTGAGACTGCCCCGTCCCGATATGACCGTCACAAAAAACGGACGGGATTTTACGGGAGGCATCGCAGACGGCATCCTGTCGTGCCGGCTAAACAAAGGCGACTGCTTGGAACTCAACGCCATTAAATGACAGTCGAACATCCGGTTTCGTGATATTTTATACTTTTAAAAATACATTCTTTTTATACAGGAAACAGAGGAACAGCCAGCACACGACAATATATCCCGTAGCATTGATCAGGTTCGCCCATGCTTCCGGGCACTTGCCGGCAAGTCCGTCCAAAAAAAACTCCGACACCTGTGAGAAGTTAATAATCCGCTGGACCAGATAGATCGTGATCGAATTCATGCCGACAACGCGGAAGAAAAACGTCCACTTGCGATAGCCTTTCACATCCACAATGTAATAGAACACGGCAAACAGAAAAAGAGAATACGCGGCTACCATACAGACAAAAGAACTGCTCCAAAGCATTTTATTGACCGGAAAAACATAACTCCACACCCATCCGGCAATAAAAAACAGGATGGCGGCAATAAGCATGTAAACAACTTTTTTATTGCCCGACACCCTGTCGTCCGAAAGACGGATAAACTGTCCGGTAAACATGCCCAGCATTGCCGTTACGATAGCCGGGAGGGTGCTCAGTAATCCCTCCGGGTCGAAATGATTATCCCCGTATATCAGCCTTCCCGGCAATAACAAACGATCGACCGCCCCCGCAAAATTATGATCGAACGAATACGTATCCGCCCCGCCGGGAATAAGCCATAACAAAAGCCAGTAACCGACAAGGATAATCGCCGCAACGACTCCCAGCGTCTTAGTTTTGAATTTCATAAACAGCAGGGCCGAAAACATCCATGCCAAACCAATACGTCCAAGAACGCTGGCACATCGCAGATTTGCAAAATCCAGGCGGAAAAAGCCGTTATATACCATCCCCAGCAGGACAAGAACCACGCCCCGCCTTATTACTTTTACGAGGATTTGCCTTTCCGTCTTCCCCCGTTCCCGTTGCCCGGCTATCGAAAAAGGAAACGATATCCCTGCAATAAACAAAAATAGCGGAAATATCGTATCATGGTGCGAAAGACCATGCCATTCCACATGCGACATTTGCGACGAAAGCCATGCCATAAACCCGGATGAGGGGAATAAGCCGCACAGAGAAATTATCCATCCCGATAATCCCATGATAAACAACATATCAAAGCCTCTAAGCGCATCAAGCGACAGAAGGCGTTCTTTCTTATTAAATTCCGATTTCATTTTTAGACCTTTTAATGTTAATTCAAATCACAAATATACAAACAGATAAAGAATATCCAAATTTTTCATGTAATTTTGTATCATGAACATTATTGACAGTCCTTATGGGAAAGAATAAATTACAAAAATTCGATGATATGGCCGCATTTCCGCATGTGTTCCAATATCCTTTCGCGATATTACAGGCCGAAGGCGGATGCCCCCTGGCGGGACGATGGAATGACGACGTATTCGGAAACGACCATCCTTTAGTACTTGAACTCGGATGTGGACGCGGCGAATACACCATCGGGCTTGGGAAGCTGTTCCCGGATAAAAATTTTATCGGAATTGATATCAAAGGCGCACGCATGTGGTCGGGCGCTAAAGAATCTTTTGAGACAGGAATGAAAAACGTTGCGTTCCTGCGGACAAGTATTGAATTGATCTCTCATTTTTTCGCTTCCGGAGAAGTTGCGGAAATATGGCTGACTTTCCCGGACCCGCAAATGAAAAAAGTAAATAAACGCCTTACCGGCACGCGTTTTATGCGTTTATACTGTGACATGTTGTCCGGCAAAGGTATCATACATCTCAAAACGGACAGTAATTTCATGTATGTTTATACATGCGAAATGATAAAGGAAAACAGATATCCGGTGCAAGTTTGTACAAATGACCTTTATCATTCGGGATTGGCCGATGAAATTTTATCCATACGCACCCGTTACGAACAGCAATGGCTCGAACGCGGCCTCAATATCAAATACATCCGCTTCGTATGCGAGCCACGCGACAAACTGACGGAACCTGATGTGGAAATCGACGCTGATCCATACCGCAGCTACAATCGCAGCCGCAGAACCCAAACCGGCAGTTAAAATTGAAACAATCATACGACATTCCATAACTAAAGATACTCTATTTTTATATGAACTTATATCCTAAATTAATATTGGAAGCATTAGCGAAAGTACGTTACCCGGGCACAGGAAAAAACCTCGTTGAAGCCGGGATGGTAGACGACGATATACGTATCGACGGTCGTAAGGTTTCTTTTACGCTCACCGTAGAAAAACCTAACGACCCGTTTATCAAATCTGTTGTGAAAGCGGCAGAAACGTCTATCCTGACCTATATATCTCCGGAAGTAGATATAAAAGGTAACATATCGGTCAGGAGTTTGCAGGACGCGCGTCCCGAACCGGATAAACTGCTGCCGGAAGTGAAAAATATCATTGCGGTTGCCTCCGGCAAGGGGGGGGTCGGTAAAAGCACCGTATCGGCAAATCTCGCCGTGGCATTTGCCGCCATGGGGTATAAAACAGGACTGCTTGATGCGGACATATTCGGACCGTCGCAACCAAAAATGTTCAATGTGGAAGATGCTCGCCCGCATCTTGAAAAAACAGGTAATCGCGAATTCATACAGCCTGCGGAAAACTACGGGGTAAAACTGCTGTCGATAGGTTTTTTTATTAATAAAGAAGATGCCGTATTATGGCGCGGCGCAATGGCAAGTAACGCCTTGAAACAGCTTATAGGGGATGCTAACTGGGGCGAACTCGACTATTTGCTTATAGACCTTCCTCCCGGCACAAGCGATATCCACCTAACGCTTGTTCAGACACTTGCAATCACAGGTGCAGTGGTCGTCAGTACGCCCCAGGAAGTGGCGCTTGCCGACGCCCGTAAAGGAATCAGTATGTTTACCGGCGATAAAGTAAACGTCCCGGTACTCGGGCTTATAGAAAACATGGCCTGGTTTACGCCGGCTGAACTGCCTGAAAACAAATATTACCTCTTCGGAAAAGAAGGTGGCAAACGATTGGCTGAAGAACTGAATATTCCGTTATTAGGGCAAATACCCATCGTACAAAGCATCTGCGAAAGTGGGGATACCGGTGCTCCGGCCGCACTAAATCCCAATACGATGAGCGGAGCGACTTTCCGTAACCTGGCTGAAAATATAGTAAAACGCATAGAATACAGACACACGCATATGGCGCCGACAAAACGCGTGGAAACTCACAAATAATTCATAAAACGGCATTTTTATACTCATATTTTGGCTAAATCTTTTTTTGAGGTGCTATGAAAAATATCCGGCCGTACGGTAAAGGAAGAAATCTTTGTCTTTCAATCCGTAGTTTGAGCAAGCAGTTTTCGGCCTTCTTCACACTGTGGCATTTGCCTTTTGGAAAGCGAACTTTGCAACTCCCTGACGATCCGTTTGCGGACTTCGCCGACGGCGTCATAAACGTATTTCATCACATGGAACTTGTGTCGGATATCATACTACATCGCTGTAACTTGACGGTTCCGGACAGTATCCTGCCTGCCTTTTCATGCATCTCTATTACCCCGCGCTCTGCGTGCTCGTGAGCATCCAATATATCGAACAGACTGTCTCTCGCTGACAGACAATCTATTTTTTTTATTCTTCCCGGCTTTGACGGACAGGTCCGCACGTCATCTATTTTCACAGGACTTTGCTCTGCGTTCGGCTCGTAAACGCCGGAAATTCATTTCGTTATTTACCTTTTAGCCGTTGCCGTTGCTAATGCGGCAGCCTTTTTTTCCATCCGGCGTTTCTGTATTTCATAAGCGATCGGCGTTGCTACAAACAAGGTGGAATATGTCCCTACAAGCACGCCGAGCATAATTGCAAAAGTAAAACTGCGTATCGTAACGCCGCCAAGCAGGAATATACATAACACAACGAGAAACGTGGATATGGTAGTATTAAATGTTCGCGTCAATGTCGAGTTTAACGCATCATTTATGACCTGATAACGGTCGCGCTTAGGATAATCTTTTATGGTCTCGCGAATACGGTCGAAAACAACCACCGTATCGTTGATAGAATATCCGATAACCGTCAGGATCGCGGCAATAAACGTCTGGTCGACCTCCATAGAGAATGGAAGTATCTTCCATAACAAAGTGTAGAATGCAACGATACACAATGTAGTCGCAAGCACCGAGACAAATACCCCGACAGAGAATCCCCAGTCGCGGAAACGTACCAGAATGTACAGCGCCATACAGAACATAGCAATGATTACCGCCATAACAGCGCTGTTTTTTATATCGTCAGCCATGCTCGGCCCTACTTTCTGCGAACTTTTTATATATTGGTCCGTAAATTGCTGCAACGTGGTCCCCGACGGCAGTAGCTCTTTTACCCCTTCATATAATTTAGCCTCGACTTCCTCATCCATGGCCGGATCGTTATCCATAATTTTATAATTGGTGGATACGCGCACCTGATTTGCCAAACCAATCGTTATGACACTGACAGAGCCTTCCATTTGTTCGCCGAGAGAATTACGCAATTCATCCGTACGGACATCCTGATCGAAACGTATTACATAATTGCGACCACCCGTAAAATCAATACCCGTATTTAATCCGACAGTCGCCATCGATACGCTGCCAAGAAGAATGATAAGCAAAGGGATGATATATCCGATTTTCCGTTTACCAAGGAAATTAAATTGCGGATTAGCCAGTACATTTTGGGAGAGTTTTGTTGTAAACGTCAGATTTTTAATTTTATCTTTTGCGATTAACCATTCATAGACAAGGCGTGTAAGGAATACGGCAGTAAGAAAAGAGACTGCGATACCGATCAGCAATGTCCATGCAAACCCTTTAATCGGACCTGTACCGAAGACGAACAGCACGATACCTGCAATCATCGTTGTCAGGTTGGCGTCGAAGATTGCGGAAAAGGCGTTTCCGTAACCATCGGCAAGGGCTCTTGCAAGCTGTTTCCCGGAGCGAAGCTCTTCTTTGGTTCGTTCGTATATCAACACATTCGCATCAACCGCCATACCGAGGGTAAGCACCATGCCGGCAATACCCGGCAATGTAAGTACAGCCTTAAATGAAGCAAGAATACCAAGCGTAAAGAAAATGTTCAATACCAAGGCTCCGTTTGCGACCATCCCCGGAAGGAATCCGTATACCGCACACATATATATCATCAACACTAACAATGCAACAATAAAGGAGATTATACCCGCATTAATAGCTTCCTGTCCGAGTGACGGGCCAACGATATCTTCCTGTACAATGTTAACTGAAGCCGCCATTTTACCTGATTTCAGCACATTCGCCAGGTCTTTTGCCTCCTCAATCGTGAAGTTTCCCGTAATTTGCGAACGTCCGCCCATAATTTCCCCTTGTACGGTAGGAGCTGAATACACCAGATTATCAAGAACAATAGACACGTTTTTACCGATATTCTCTTTTGTAAGACGCGCCCATGCTTTCGCACCTTCGGCATTCATCGACATACTTACAACCTGCTCCGCACGCGACAGCCTGTCCTGTGCAAAATCGGCATTGGCATCGGTTACGACATCCCCGCTTAAAGCCGGGGATCCATCGCGATTAGTAACTTTTAATGCATATAATTCAAAAATCTGTTCATTTTCATCACGCGATTTCACCGCCCACCTGAATATTACATTATTAGGCAACGCTTCTCTTACCTGCTTCAGGCTCAACAGGCTGTCGATCCCGGCCATATCCTGTTTGTTTGCAACGCCGACAACCGGGCCCGGGACAAGTTGTCCGTTATAAATATTAGGCATAAGAACGGAAAACAACGGATGTTGCCGGGCAAGTTCTTCGTCGGACTGCATTACATCTTGATTATTGACGCTAAGTTGATCCAAAAGAGAATCGGTCTCGGAAGTATCGTCTACAATCTCATCCGGCTCGCCTTCCGAATTTCCGGCGGGAATTTCCACCGTATTACCTTCTTCGCCTGAAACTGTCGTTCCGGCGGCCTCGGCAAGCCGATCTGCCGTGATACGGGCCAAAATAGCATCGGCTTCACTCAATTGCTGATACAATTGCGTCAAATCATATGTTTCCCAAAACTCCAGATTTGCACTTCCCTGAAGTAACTTGCGGACACGCTCAGGCTCTTTTACGCCCGGCAATTCCACAAGAATACGCCCGTCCGTTTCGAGGCGCTGTATATTCGGAGACACTACGCCGAAACGATCAATACGCGTACGCAATACATTAAATGAATTATCAATAGCGCTTTGCAACTCGCCGCGCAATACCGAAACAACCTCTTCATCCGAATTTTGAGGCGTAATTTTATCTTTCAAGTCGAATGTGCTGAAAATAGCAGACAGGCGCACCCCCGGATCAATTTTTTTATATTCTTCAACAAACAACTCAATAAACCCTCTCTGGCTCGTCGACTGACGCGCATAAGCCGCATCAAGGGCTTTGTTGAAATTTACATCTCTGTTGTTATTCGATAACGAACGGATAACATCCGCCACGTTCAGTTCAAGGACAACATTCATACCTCCCTTCAGGTCAAGCCCTAAGGTGATTTCATTTTCACGACATTCTTTTAATGTATAGCCTAACCATACTTTCTTATTGGCAAGAGAATCCAGATAGTAATTCTCTTTTACCGCATCTCCGCTCGCATAAGCCGCCGCCTCATTATTATATTTATTCGTCACAAATGAAAATGACAAATAGAAAATACATACTAACGCCAGCAAAATCGCGAATACCCGTACAAATCCTTTGTTTTGCATTTTATATTATTACTTTAATTTATATTTCTAATTTTTCAAGGCGCAAAGATAGCATTTTTTTTTCGTTGCAAAATAGATTTTTACGTATTTTTTTTGATTATCTTTGCCCTTCGACTGTCAAAGACATACATGATCTCGCTAATTTAATATTTCGCACTATGAAAAAGTTTATTTTTTTACTGCTTATCAGCATCTTCGGCGCTAATGCTTTTGCCGGGCAGGTAGATACGGTTGAAGTCTTCAGCCCTTCTATGAACATCAAACTGAAAAATGTCGTGATCCTCCCTGCCGGCTATGAAAACCGGACAAACTTGCCTGTTTTGTATCTGCTCCATGGATACGGCGGGAACTGCAAATCATGGTTACAGATAAAACCCGAACTGCCGGACCTCGCAACGCAGTACCATATGATTATCGTATGTCCCGACGGGAAAAATTCATGGTATTGGGACAGCCCCGTAAATCCAAAAATGAAATACGAAACTTATGTGTCCGAGGAATTGGTTAACTATATCGATAAGAACTACAAAACCCGGGCAGACAAATCGGGTCGGGCCGTAACGGGACTTAGCATGGGCGGACACGGAGGTCTATGGCTCGGCCTGCGCCATTCGTCCGTATTCGGCGCCTGTGGCTCTACAAGTGGCGGTGTGGACATTCGCCCTTTCCTCAACAACTGGGAAATGAAAGACGCCTTAGGCAATTATAATGAAAACCGCGAACGATGGGATAAGCATACGGTTATCGAACAGCTACACCTCGTCAAACCGGGACTCGCAATTATCATTGATTGCGGAACAGAAGATTTTTTCTATGAAGTGAACGAACGCCTCCACCATGAATTGTTATATCGCAATATACAACATGATTATATTTCCCGACCGGGCGCACACAACGGAGAATACTGGAATAACTCAATCGAGTATCAACTTTTATTTTTCAGCAAATTCTTCAGGAAAAAGTGAAACCCGGCAGATTTTCCGGAGAAACGGCAAGCAGCGTGAAACGCCACATATACAGCACCTTAGGCTTGTAGAAACTACCCCGTAGAAAAGGGAACTCCCATAAAAAAGAAAAGGTTGTCTCACGACAACCACAATCTTCATTGTTAACCTTAAATCTAATACCATGAAAAACACGATGCAAAGATAATGCATTTTATGTTATCCAACATAATTTCTCGGCAGAAAAATTCATCGTATTATGTTTATTTAACTTCTGGCGTCTGCTCCCCACATTAATTTTTCGCGTAAAGTCTGGTAAAAAGTCTGATTAAATCGTTTAATCACGCGTGTCACAAATCCAGCCCTGCTGATTTTCAGCGATATACCAGTCGGAAGGTCTTCAGAACGCCCGTCTAATGAGACAAGGAATGAATTTGTACGACTTTCGACATTTAACATTATTATATAATCATCCGGAATGACAACCGGACGAACATTTAAAGAATGTGGCGCAACCGGACTTAATATAAAATTACGGCTCTGCGGCAGCAAAATAGGTCCGTTTACGCTCATGGAATAAGCGGTAGAGCCGGTGGGTGTTGCTACGACAAGCCCATCCGCCACATAAGAAGTCAGGTAATCATCATTCAAAAAGGTATGTACCGTAACCATCGACGATGTGTCGCGCTTCAATACGGCAACTTCATTAAGCGCATAATTGAAGCCGCCGAAAGCACATTCTTCCGTACACATCCGCAAGAGCGAGCGTTCTTCTATTTTATAATCTCCCCGGAACAATTCGTCTAATGTCTCATCTATCTGATCGCTCCCAACGTCCGCAAGAAACCCAAGATGTCCCGTATTAATGCCCAAGATAGGGATATTCTGCCTGTTCACCTCCTGAGCCGTACGCAGAAAAGTGCCGTCGCCTCCTACGCTCAGCGCTATATCAAGATCGAATGTTTCACTGTTTATAATTCCTGACTTTTCAGGATGATAACCAAATTTTTCAATCATGAAATCATAATATGCGGAGCGAATATAAATTTCAGCCCCTAAAGCATTCAGTTTGCCGAATAATCCTTTTATAACAGGCAGTTTATCGGCTTTACAGTCACTGCCAAATACCCCTATTCTCATTTTGTCAATATATTTTTGGATAAATATCTCTGTTATTTCATTAATTACTTGTACATTTGCACTTGACTTATCGCTGCAAAGTTATAAGAAAGAGTTATAATAACAGACTTTTAGCATGACAAAATTAAGTGTAAACATAAATAAAGTTGCAACTATACGTAATTCACGCGGCGGGAACATCCCCGACGTCGCAAAAGTAGCGCATGACTGCGAGAGGTTTGGCGCACAGGGGATTACCGTACATCCACGCCCGGATGAACGTCATATAAGATACCGCGACGTTTACGAAATAAAAACGCTGATTAAAACCGAATTAAATATTGAAGGGAATCCGAGCCAAAGGTTCATTGAGCTTGTAACGGATATCAAACCGGCACAGGTGACGCTTGTTCCCGACGATCCGGACGCCCTTACGTCAAACCGGGGGTGGAACGTAGAGGCCGACTTTGATAAACTTGCCGAAATCGTCGGACTTTTCCGGTCGAAGGGTATACGCACTTCGATTTTCGTGGAGACAGACCTGAAAAATATCGCCTGTGCAGCAAAGACCGGAGTTGACCGTATAGAACTGTACACCGGCCCTTATGCGGAAAATTATGCCAAAAGCCGGGAAGATGCGATTGCACCGTTTATCGAAGCGGCAAACCTTGCCAAAGAACTCGGGCTGAGGATTAATGCCGGGCATGACCTGTGCCTGCCGAACCTCGGATATTTTGTGTCGCAGATACCTTTCATTGATGAGGTATCAATCGGACATGCGCTTATTTGCGACGCCTTATATTACGGACTGGAGAAAAGAATCTCAATGTATAATGAATGTATTAAACAAAACAGGAAATAACTTATTAACAGATAAAAAAATGAATGTTCTATTATTATTACAACAGACAGGAGGGGCTGCGGCAAATACGCCGCCGGTACTGACGGAAACAATTACGGATACCTTGCCTACGGAAGCGCAGATGAATATTCTCGATCTTGCCGCGAAAGGAGGATGGATTATGCTGGTATTACTTGCATTATCATTCATTGCCATTTTTATTTTCCTGCAACGGTTTTTCATCTTGCGCCGTGCAAATAAAAATGACGAGAGTTTTATGAACCGGATAAAAGACTATATTCACGACGGAAAGATCGATTCGGCAATCAACCTGTGCCGCAAGTCAAAAAACCCGTCGGCGCGAATGATTGAAAAAGGGATATCACGCCTCGGACGGCCGATGAACGACGTACTGGTAGCGATTGAAAATGTCGGTAATATCGAAGTTGCCAAATTAGAAAAAGGATTCCCTATTATGGCTACAATAGCGGCAGTCGCGCCGATGATCGGTTTCCTCGGCACGGTGACCGGCATGGTCCACGCATTTTTCGCCATGGAACATGCAGGCACGAATGTTGACGTCACATTACTGTCAGGCGGAATCTACAAAGCTCTTGTTACTACCGTCGGAGGCCTCATTGTGGGAATAGTAGCCCTCTTCGGATATAACTATCTGGTTTCACAGGTGGACAGTGTTGTCAACAACATGGAATCACGTACGATGGAA
>JAITBC010000126.1 GCA_031283785.1 Tannerella sp.
GCAACGTTACAGGAGATAGAACAGGTCATACGTGATAAAACATGGACGCCGGATCAGAGCGACAGTTCCGATGTAATGGAATTTACGCCGTTTGTCTCGATTGTTCCCGAACGCGAATACAGCCGTCCGGTTTCCCTGATGAGAGAGATTCCGATGGAAGCGTTAAAACCCAAAGGGATAAAAAACATTTGGGTTTTAGGGCCTTCTGCCGGTATTTCCAAAGAAACGGCCGCCATATTAATGCGTCCCGTAAATGGCATTTCCTTAGGGCAAATCGTGGGGGAAAAAGTTGTTTCCGGGATAAAGGACAAAACGGCGTCAAAGGATGTAAGGGTATATAATCCGGTTATAAAAAAAGGAGAGAATAAAGGCGAAATACGTGAATTGTTGTTCCCCTTACGCCCTGACGGGCTGAAAGACAAGGTATTGTCCCCCGTTTCCGCTTTGCCGGTGCTGGGTTCTTACAATGTGGTTGTCATGGGAGGCGGTACTGCCGGCGCCCCTGCCGGTATATCCGCTGCACGTCAGGGAGCCGGCACTTTAGTACTGGAATATTTACACGGGCTTGGAGGCATTATGACACTCGGATTAATCGGAAGGTATTGGGATGGATATCGTGAAGGATTTTCTTCGGAAATAGACAACGGCGTCCGTTCAATGGCTCCGCCGGATCATCCGCGACAATTAAAGGACTGGAAAGACGCCCATTCTTCGGACTGGAAACAGGAATTTTTTCGCAGGGAATTACGAAAAGCAGGCGGCGAACTTTGGTTCGGGGTTTTAGGCAGCGGCGCTTTGGTAAAAGATAATCAGGTAAAGGGTATCGTTGTAAGCACACCATACGGACAGGGAGTTGTTCTTGCAGATGAGATTATCGACAGTACCGGGAGTGCAGATATAGCCATAGCAGCGGGCGCGGTTTACAATTATACAGGGAAACATGTTGCCGTACAGGGCGCCGGTATGGGAGCCTGGGAGCCTGAAGATTATTATAATAATAATGACTGGGCGTTTATTGATGATACGGACGTCCTGGATATAAGTCGTATTTATGTGCAAGCCAAGAAAAAACTTACAGGCGCGTATGACATGGTCAAATTGCCGCAAACGCGGGAGCGAAGGCGTATTGTCGGAGAATATTCCGTTTCCGTTTATGACGTCATAAGCAAACGGCGTTATCCTGATACGATCTCGTATCATAAGAGTTCATTCGATACGCACGGTATGATTGTCGATCCCTATTTTATATTATCTCCACCGGAAAAAAGACATGTCATATACGACGCCGACGTGCCTTTACGCGCTTTATTGCCGAAAGGATTGAGCGGTATTCTGGTTACCGGTCTGGGAACAAGCGCTGATCGCGACGCAATGCCTGTGATAAGGATGCAGGCCTGCTTGCAGAATCAGGGGTATGCCGTCGGATACCTGGCTGCATTGGCCGTGCGTGAAAATAAACCGGTTACTGAAGTGGATATAAAGAAAGTTCAAAAGTATTTGGTCGGTATGGGTAACCTTCCTGACCGTATTTTGAAAGAAAAGCCATTTAAAGGATACGACAACAGGAATTTTGCGGAAGCAGCCCGGAGCGCTAAAGATAATTATAAGGGACTGGAGGTTTTACTGACCGATCCTGTCCGGTGTATGCCGGCGCTCAGGAAAGAGATGCTTGCGGCAGTTTCGGAAAACGACCGTATAATGTATGCTTCTATCCTTTGTATATTGGGCGATAAAACCTGCGCCTCCGTTTTAGCAGACGAGATTAAAAGGAATGAGAAATGGGACGCCGGATGGAATTATATAGGTATGGGACAATTCGGCCCGTGTATGAGCCGCTTGGATTCTTTATTGATAGCATTAGGCAAATCCCACGACAGCCGTTATTTGCCGGTCGTATCGGAGAAAGCGCTGTTACTGAATCCGGAAAATACGTTCTCGCATTTCCGGGCGGTAGCTACTGCTATGGAAGATTTGAAAAGCGCCGACGCTGCGCCTGTTCTTTACGATATGTTGCTCATGCCGGATATGCGGTATCATCATATCGAATCTTACCGTGACGCCCGAAGAAAGACGGTTCCCGGTATAGACGATGATAGCGTAAGGAATATGGCGCTGAGAGAACTTCATTTGGCCCGTGCTTTATATATGTGCGGCGATAAGGATCGACTGGGGGAAACGATACTGAATAATTATGCAAAAGGTTTACAGGGACATTATGCCCGTTATGCAAACACGGCATTGAATCAGTGATACATACAGAGTTAATCATGAAAAAGCAAACAAGAAGAGATTTTATCAAACATTCTACAATCGGTGGTATTGCTGCAACAACCGGTTTATCAGGATTATACATGAAAAGTTACGGCGCATCGTCCGCTGACGGCGTGGAAGCGAAAAGCGCTTATTCTTTTAAACGGGATATTCCTGTGGATAGTGAAGTGTACGATTTGATTATCGCAGGCGGTGGTCCTGCGGGTATTGGCGCAGGTATCGCCGCTGCGCGGCTGGGCGCAAAAGCGCTGATTATTGAAGCGATGGGATGCCTTGGGGGAATGGGAACATCAGGACTGGTGACCGCTTTCGACCCGATGGCGAACGGAGAGGAAATGCTGGTAGGCGGTATCATGCACGAAATTGTCTTCAAAATGTATGAACGTGGATTTCTCGGACCGCGAGAGAAACCGGAGGTGTTTGCGAAGTCCTATCATCACTGGACAAGTTTTCATGCGGAAGGATACAAGTTACTGCTTGACGAAATGATCGTGGAAGCCGGTATTGAAGTACGTTTTTTTACACGTGTGATCGCGGCGGACGCCGACCCGAAAAAAGGCCGGGTTAATGGTATCATCCAGCAGAATGTGGAAGGGTTGCGTTATGTCAGGGCGAAAACGTTTATTGATGCGACAGGCGACGCGATCTTGTCGGAGTTTTGCGGAGTGAAATATCGTGAAGCCGGTATAGACATGCCCGGCGCTATGCCGCCTACGCTCTGTTCGTATGTTGCGAATGTAAACGGAAAACACGCCGGAAATGGCGGGCAGGAATCGCCTGCGCTATTCAAAGCCATTGCAGACGGCCATTTCACACAACCGGACAAGCATGTGCCAGGCGCATTTCACGTAAGTGAAACAATCAATTACTTCAATACAGGCCATGTTTTTGGAACAAATGCCATGAATTGTGCAAGTCTTACGCAAGCTATGATAAAAGGACGTAAAATAGTACAGGAGTTTGTTTCGTATTATAAAAAGTATGTACCCGGATATGAAAACATAGAGTTAGTGGCTACGGCAGCGTTATTAGGCGTGCGCGAATCGCGGCGGATTGTCGGCGAATACGAATTGTGCTATGCCGATTATGAAGCCCGTCGCCATTTCCCTGATCAGATAGGTATTTTTAATAAAGCGGTTGATATCCATATATACGATACTTCGGAAGAAGAATATCAGCGCTACAGAGATGAATATACCCGGACTTCCCGGCTCAACCCCGGCGAGTATTTCGGAATTCCCTATTCCATATTAGCGCCCAAAGGGTGGACAAATTTGTGGGTAGCAGGCCGGTGCAATTCGAGCGACGTCAAAGTACATGGTTCCATACGTGTACAGCCGGCCGCCAATATGATGGGACAAGCTGCCGGTACGGCTGCCGTCCAGTCCATCCGTACCGGGCAGCCCGCCTGCGACCTGAATACGGAAGAATTGGTGAAAACCTTACGGAAGGCCGGCGCTAATTTGCCTCAAAAAACTTTATCATCCAAAATGACACGTTCCTGATATAAATAATAATAATATTCTAAAAAAAATAGACTGTATGAATAGACGAACATTTGTAAAAAACGCAGGTTATATAGGTTTGGCAGCAGGTCTTCCAACCGCGGGAAGCGCCGCCGTTTCCAACGGTCAGGATAAAAAAGGCAACATGCTGCTGCAAAAGAAAATACCGGTTGACGGCCAGTGGGATGTTATAGTTGCCGGCGGCGGCTCCGGGTTTCGGAGCAACTTCCGCATAAATTTTATACATTTGCGGCATGGTTGATAATTCTCTTAGCTCTCGTATTGTAATTTAAGTTGCCATCATACAGTAACGATTGGGTATAGTTATTGATAGTGCCTCTATTGATTTTAGTAAATCAATATATTTCGGGTTACTTGTTAATTGAAAAAAAGAAAAGGAATTTGTAAGTTTATGAAAAGAAATGTTGTTATTTTAGGGTTAATAGTGCTGATCAAAATTTGTGTTGTAAACGAATTGAAACCGCAAAATCATACGGGTTTCACTGATATCTACAAAGACTTCAATTACGGACAAAACACGGATAAGAATACGGAGTGGATACAAGCCATTCAAGTTATAGAACCGGCTTGTCGTTCAGAAGTAAAAGGACAAGTAATCGTTAAATTCAAAGCTCCGGGCATGGAACAAGCTAAAGCTTTTTGCTGGCGGCAACCGACCAAAGAAAATCCAAGCGAATGGGGGACTGATGTTAATTTGACTCCCCAAATATTGAAATTAGCAAAAAAAGGAGAAAGTGCATTCTCCTTTAATGCAGATGATTTTCCGGCAGGTCCGATGAATATCCGTATATACGCGCAAAACAAAAAGGGAGAGCATGATGTCTTTGAACTTCAATTGTATAATCTCGGTGGAGTTAAATGGAATATGGGAATTCCCTTGTCTGATCCTCCTGCGGCAAAAGGCTTAAAATTAGTATTCTCCGATGACTTCAATGGACCTTTGTCTATTTCAAACGATGGTCGTAATGCAAGATATAATGCACACAAACCACGTTTCGGCGATTTTAGCGGCTGGCAATTTGCGGATGTGGACGGTCTCGATAATCCATTCAAACAGGTAGACAGTTATTTAAAAATAGAGGCGCGTAAAAAATCCGGCACAAAAGGAAGCAGCGGACTTATCGCTTCGGTTGATATGGATGGTAAGGGTTTCTGGGTAAAAGCTCCATGTTATTTGGAATGTCGTTTTATAGCACAATCGGCTCCCGGAACATGGCCTGCTTTTTGGACGATTACTCATCTTGACAGAGGAACTCAAGGAGATGAACTTGATATAGTTGAGGCTTATGGCGGTGTAGGGAAAGGAAATCCTAATCATCCCGGATATAGTCTTGTGAGCCATTTCTGGGGACAAAGCAATCCGGACGGAAGCGAAAAGAAGCATCCCGATAAAGTTGTTCCTATTATGGAACTTGGCAGTAAATCTTACTGGTCAACTACTTTTCACACTTATGGAGTATATATCGGCTTAGAAGAAACGGTATATTATTTTGACAATATTGAAGTATTTCGTCATCCGACAAATCATATTTCACGCGACTATCCACATGTTTTTCTTATCAATTATGCCATAGGAGGCATTAGCGGTTGGTCCATTGATCTGGAGCGTTATGGAAACGGTTCGGATATGTATGTTGATTTCGTTCGCGTATATGCTTTATATAATGTTGATTACGTGCAAGAAGAGAAATAAACAATGAAGAATGTATTTTTATTATATACAAATCATGTTAACTAAATTTCAAATATGAGAGAAAAAAGAAAACTCAAAATGGGCATGGTTGGCGGCGGAAGCGACGCCTTTATCGGAGCCATACACCGTCGTGCGGCATTCATGGATAACCTGATCGAACTGGTTTGCGGTTGTTTCAGCGTTAACC
>JAITBC010000150.1 GCA_031283785.1 Tannerella sp.
ATGGCTGTGTAACGCCTGTTCCGACTATTTGAATGTGGTACCGGACGATGGCATCCCAACACTGGACAATGCCTTTGCAATGCGTTCGGAAGCAGAGCGGTATTTGTTTACCTGTTATTCGTATATGCCCCGTGACGGCAGTTTACCTAATGACCCTGCAATTACGGGAGGCGATGAATTTTGGTCAGTTATAGACCCTCCGAGCAGTTACAATTATGGCGACGCTATGTTTAAAATCGCTCGCGGATTTCAGAATGCAAACTCTCCAATTGCCGGCGGATACTGGACAAGTTTATACCAGGGACTGCGGGTCTGTAATATATTTCTGGATAACATCGACAAGGTTCCCGATTTGGATCTGTGGGAAAGAGAACAGTGGATAGGCGAAGTTATATTTCTGAAAGCTTATTATCATTTTTACTTAGTAAGGATGTACGGTCCTGTTCCTCTGCTGAAAGAAAACATATCCATCAATGCTTCGCCCGAAGCGGTCAAGGTACCGCGCGAACCGGTGGATAACTGTTTTGCTTATATATCCGAACTGTTAGACAAAGCAATACCCCTCCTGCCGATGACCATAGTCAATCCGACAAATGACCTGGGCAGAATCACCAAACCCATTGCGGCTGCTTTGAAAGCTAAAGTACTGGTAACTGCCGCCAGCCCGCTTTTCAACGGAAACAGCGACCAGGCTACTTTAGCCAACAAGGACGGAACAAAACTTTTCAACAGCGATTTCGACCCTGCAAAATGGGATTCGGCTGTAGTCGCCTGCAAAAAAGCTATTGATATCTGTCATCAGGCTAATATCAGTCTGTACAGGTATCAGCCGAGAGCAACCGTCAATTTGTCGGACACTATCAAACAGGAATTGACTATCCGGAATACTTTTACCGAAAGATGGAACAGCGAAATTATCTGGGCAAATACACAAACATCGCAAAGCGACTTGATAATTACTCAAGAACGTGCTGGACCGCCTAATCTGGATAAGACAAGATGGCCCGATAACGAAAGATTAAGAGCACAGTTACAACCTCCCTTAAAAATTGCGGAGATGTATTATACGAATCATGGCGTGCCGATTACGGAAGATAAAAACTGGCAGTTGATAGACCTCCTTGCATTGCGGGAAGGTACCGATGCGGAAAAGTATTATATCAAAAAAGGTTATACTACCGCTCAGCTGAATTTCGACAGAGAACCGCGTTTTTATGCCAGTCTGGGTTTTGACGGAGGTATGTGGTACGGTCATCGAAATTACGGCAATAATCCCGACGAATATTTCTGGATAGCCTGCCGTCCCGGAGGCGCTCAGGCGAGTGTAGGTCCGTACTGGGGACCTTTTACCGGATATTACTGGAAAAAGCATGTTCATTTTGAAAATGTACAGAATGGCACTAACACTTATAGTGTAAACGTTTACCCCTGGCCCATTATGCGGCTGGCGGATTTATATCTGCTTTATGCCGAAGCCCTCAATGAAGTGGAAGGTCCAAATGGAACTCACAGTAACGAAATGTTCGGGTATATTGACATGATTCGGGAAAAAGCAGGATTAGCCGGCGTAAAATATTCATGGGACACTTATACCAACAATAAGAAATACGGCGACCAAAATGGCATGAGGCAGATTATACATCGTGAACGCTTGATAGAACTGTCGCTTGAAGGTCAGCGTTTCTGGGATTTGCGCAGATGGAAAGAAGCACCAGAAGCATTCGACGTTCCGGTGGAATCATATTCGCTTACTTCAAGAGAACCCGAACAGTATTATCAACGAAAAGTCATTGCACGTCAAACATTTTCTATCAAAGATTATTTTTGGCCAATACAGATATCCGTTATTGAAAACAATCCGAATTTGGTACAAAACATAGGATGGTAATTGAAATTAAGAATTTAAAATTAAAAATTAAGAAGATGAAAAGAATAGTATATATCACGGCGCTCGCAGCATTTTACATTTTTTCCGGTTGCCGTGAAGAAGAACGTCTGATTTATATGGACGAATCGGATACTGCTCCTGCTCCGATAACAATTAAGGGCAACCCTGTCTCCATACCGGGAGGAGCGATTATCAAATATCAGATACCCAACGACGAACATTTGCTGGGTGTAAAAGCTGTGTATGAACGTAACGGCGAAATCTGTGAAACCAAGGCTTCACTGTACAAGGATTCGCTGGTCATAGAGGGCTATGGCGATACCGATACTCACGATGTGAACATATACAGTATCGGGAGAAACGAAAAATTATCCGTTCCGCTTAAAGTGGAGATAACCCCTCTTACTCCTTCCGTGGATGTTACGGTAACAGACTTGGCGGCTACTTTCGGCGGGGTGGAAGTATCATTTTCCGATAATCTGTCGAGAGAGAATTTAGCGCTGGTACTGCTTGTCGATTCCACAGGAAACGGTATCTGGCAACCGTTGCGTACTTTTTATACCTCGGCTGTTTCCGGTCGTTTCTACGGAAGAGGACTGGCTCCTAAAGAAATGCGATTTGCCGTGTATTTGCGTGACCGGTGGAATAATAAATCCGATACGTTGACGAAACTCCTTACTCCTTTCGAGGAAGTAAGAATACCTCCAGACAGATTCAAAAATGCAAAACTACCTACCGATTTTTATGAACCATCCGGCGGTAATAGCACTTATGTACTGGAAGGATTATGGAACGGACAAACTTATGCTACGTCCTATTCAGGAGCATTCTGTACGCCCAACTCCACGCCCATACCCTTTCATTTCACCATTGAACTGGGACGTACGGCAATTATCAACCGCTTTAAGATATATCCGCACAGTACGGGTATCTACACCAATTCTTTTGTGCGGTTTTTCGAGTTGTGGGGAACCGACGAGCCTCCTTTGGACGGCAGTTTTGACAACTGGCATAAAATAGGCGATTGGGAGATATTCAAACCTTCGGGCTATGGCGAAGGCGCCGAAGTAGGAACTGTTACGGATGAAGACCGTAACTATATCACTTCGGGTGGAGATTATAATATAGAATCAACCGCCGAGATACCCAATCCGTTTATTCCTATAAAGTATTTGCGCTTCAAGTTAAACAATACTTTTGAAACGTACAGAACCGGAGCGACACAGGCGTATGTAGTTCTTGCGGAACTGGAACTCTGGGGCAAAATAGTTGAAGAATAAATCATTAAAGTAAATTAAAGAACATGAAAAAGACAGTATTATATTATTTGATAATAGCGGGCGCCCTGGTATATTTGTCGTCCTGCGATGAAATGGACAGT
>JAITBC010000155.1 GCA_031283785.1 Tannerella sp.
GCCATGGATTCCGTCAGGATTGATGATAAACGTTTTTTGGCAGTATATAAGATTTCCGACGAATTTGGCGCTTCGATTTTGAATGTGGAAATGGAAGAAGGCGTCTGGTTTGAAAACAGAGTATTGCCGGACGGTACACTTCCAGTTGTTATTACCCGGCAATTTGCAGACAAGGCTGGCTGGACAACAGCTGTCGGGAAAAAAATACCGTTCGGACCCAAATTTTTTACGGTGACAGGAGTCGCCACAGGACTGAAACAGGAACCTTTTGTTCCGTCGCCGGTGGCTATAGTGCTACCCTCATTTTCGAGCCATGGCATGCCTTTCGAAAATCTGGTAAAAATAGATCCCGGAATGGAAAGAGAGTTTACCGAAGCCTTTTTCAGGGAATTTCGGCGGTTGATACCTTACGAAAATGTGGAACCGTTACTGAGTTACATGCCATCGTTGAAGAGAATGTGGGTATCTCAGTCCATTTTGCCGGTTGTCCTTCAGGGTATTCCCACACTGTTTCTTTTTATCTTTGCCTTTATTGGTACATTCGGGCTGTACTGGATGATTTCCCAAAAGCGGATGAAGGAATTTGCCCTGCGCATCGCGTTGGGTTCTACGAAAAAACGGTTGATGAATATCGTGATTGGCGAAAGTTTGCTGATAACCTGTGTTGCCGTTCTTCCGGCGCTGCTGTTGTCGTTTTTTATTTACAGCTACACCGTCGTTCATGCGATTGCCATAGGCGCCACACTGTTTATTATGCTGCTGTTTGCCGTTGTCAGCGCCTGGTATCCGGCATGGACAGTATCACGGGTCAATCCCGCAGAAGCGTTGCAATATGAGTAACTCATTGGAAATCGGGTAGCGTCTATATTACGATTTATATAAATCAAACATGGACGCCATCAGAAATTATGAATCTATAAAAATAAAAATATGATTAAAGTAGAAAATATCACGAAAATATTTCGGGTAAATGAAATTGAAACTGTAGCTTTGGATCAGGTAAGTTTGCAGGTTACGCAGGGCGAGTTTGTATCCATTATGGGACCATCGGGCTGCGGCAAATCCACTATGCTCAACATTATGGGATTGCTGGATCAACCCACAGAAGGCGCTATACTAATTAACGGCACGGACGTTTCCGAGATGAAGGACAAACAGTTAGCACATTTCCGGAATCAAACACTGGGCTTTATATTCCAGAGTTTTCACCTGATACCGGCATTGAACGTGCTGGATAATGTAGAACTGCCTATGCTGTACGGAGAAAATATTTCCGCAAAAGAGCAGCGAAAACGGGCGCTGGATGCGCTTGAAAAGGTAGAATTGTCGCATCGTTTAAAGCATTTCCCGCGACAGCTTTCCGGCGGTCAATGTCAGCGTGTGGCTATTGCCCGCTCATTAGTGAGTAACCCGGCTGTTATTCTGGCGGATGAGCCTACAGGAAACTTAGACAGCAAAATGGGTGCGGAAATATTGGACCTTCTGCTGAATCTGAACAGTGAAGGGACTACAATAGTAATGGTAACGCACGACGATCGCATAGCAAAAAAGACGCACCGGATTATTCGTTTATTAGACGGAAAAATACAGGCGTGACAGGAAAATGACAGATTCGAATATATCGCACATTCATCAGTTTGCCACATCGGACAGGTTGCAGCAGTATATTGTCGAGTTTGGTGGTCGCCACCTTAAAGTCAATGAAACTGTGGCTGAATTGATTTCAGTCACAGTGAAAAAACTACTGATAATTCATATACAGTAAAATTTCAGGTATGGTATCACAGTTCAACCGTTTTAAAACAATCTATTCTATGAAATACTGGATATTGTCGACCATGCTGTGCTTTTTGAACCTGTTGAATGGTCGGGCGCAGGAACGCTCATTGATGCTGGAGGAGGCTTTCATGCTGGCTGAACATCAATCACTGGATGCTTCCATTGCTCGAAACGTGTTTCTGAATGCATTCTGGCAATACCGGAATTACAGAGCCGAATTGCTGCCGAATGTCGTACTTGACGGTACGCTGCCCAGCCTGAATCGCTCGTTGAGTACATATCAGAAAGAAGACGGCTCGTATGGATTCGTTGAAAACAATACATTGACAGAAAATCTTTCGCTGTCCGTACAGCAAAACATTCCGTTTACCGGAGGCGTTTTTGCCGTCGAGTCCCAATTGCAGCGTATCGACCAGCTGGATAATAAGACGACAGGGTATATGAGCGTCCCTTTTTCGATTACTTTGCAGCAGCCACTGTTTCACGCCAAAACATTGAAGTGGGCAATGCGCATTGAGCCGGAACGCTACAGAGAGGCTCTGAAACAGTATCAGGTGGACATGGAAAACGTTTACTTGAATGTCATCAATTATTATTTTGACTTGCTGCTGGCGAAGGTTAATCTTGATATTGCCAATGTCAATTTCGACAACGCAGTGAAACTGTTTGATATCGCAAAAGGCAAAAGAAGTCTCGGACTGATTTCGCAAAACGAAATGTATCAACTTGAACTGAATCGGGTAAATGCCGAATCCGAGGTGATTTCAGCTCAACAAACGTATGAAAGCAAGATGTTGACGCTTCGTAATTATTTGCGCATGAAAAGCGGCGATGCCTTTCATCCTGTTATGCCCGAAGGGTTTTCCCATTCGGATGTTACGACAGAGCAGGTCATGGAACTGGCAATCAAAAACAATCCGGTTACGAACAACCTTAACCGCCGTATCATGGAAGCGCAGATGAAAATAGACCAGGCCAAAGCCAATCGCGGATTTAAAGCCGATTTGTTTGCTTCACTCGGAACTACAGGCAGCGACCTTACATTGCCGGATTCGTACCGGAACCTGCAAAACCGTGAAATGGTCAGCCTGGGAATCAGGATACCTATTCTGGACTGGGGCAAAGGTAAAGGTGGCGTAAAACTTGCCGAATCGGAAAAAGAAGTGGTGGCACGACAGGTGGAACAGATACAGCTAAATTTCGAACAGAGTATTGTGCTTTCCGTCTCACAGTTTCGTAACCAGGCAAAGCGTGTCAGTCTTGCACATCACGCGGATTCCATTGCACAGTTGCGTTATGAAACTGCTTTCCAAACTTTTGTTATGGGTACCATCAATGTGCTGGACATCAATTCTGCACAGGTGGAACGCGACAATGCCCGGCGAAAATACATCAACGAACTGTATCTCTCGTGGCTGTGCTATTATAACCTTCGACAAATCACTCTTTTTGACTTTATAAACCATACGGATATAAATCATCCGACAGAATAAAATAAATTGTATTGTTATGGACAGAAAAATAGACCCAAAAATCATCAGGCAGCGCAGGATAAAATTCATAAGCACAATATCCATAAGTGCAGTCACAGTTATTGTGGGCTTTGTGTTCCTTGTACGTCTCTTACAGTCGGGCATATCCGGCAACGACGTTTATATATCGACAGTCGACCGGGGAACAATAGAAGTATCCATTCCCGCTACGGGCAAAATCATTCCGCTGTCGGAAGAAATAATTATCTCTCCGGTTTCTACCAAAATTATGGAAGTGTATAAAAAAGCGGGAGATGAAATAACAGAGGGCGATATTATCATGAAACTGGATTTGGCAACTATTAACGCGGAAATAGAAGCACAGGATAATGAGTTGAAAATGAAACTGTACAAATTCGAACAGGATAAAATCACTGCACAAAGCGAGCTGTCTGACCTTGAAATGCAAATTGAAATATACGAAATGCAGATCAAACGGATGGAAGTGTTGCTGAAGAATGAGCGTTTCCTTGACAGTATCGGAGCAGGCACTTCGGATA
>JAITBC010000158.1 GCA_031283785.1 Tannerella sp.
CTGTTCCAAAGCAAACTGTATTTAACGATCAGTGAATTGGAGACAAGTCAGGGCTATACCGATATTTATATGCGCCGCAGCCACATGTGGCCGGACATTCCTTACGAATGGGTATGGGAAATCAAATACGTTAAAAACGAAGACGCGACCGAAAACGTATTGCAGGAAAAACGCGAACAGGCTCGCGCCCAACTGAGAAAATACCGCGATTCCTATATGTTTGCCGGTCGTACCGACGTCCGGTATCTTTCGTTGATCTTCATCGGCAAGGACAGGTATGAGATAGAAGAACTGCCTTCTGTGGCAACAAACTAACGATTTTTACTATCCAGGACAAATCGATTGATTTCCGCTAATATTTGATTGTTATGCGCCTCTTTAACGTTGTTTGATTTGCGCTCAATCGCTTCGCTTAACTCCTCGTCACCTGGATAATCTTCGTCTATCTTTTTTAAAACCATTAGCGATTGTCTGAAAGCGCCTGTATCGTATGATGCGTCAAAAGGCGAATCTCCGTATATATCAAAGACCTCTACACAGTGCCAACCTTTCAGCAGCATAGGCAGCCTGACTTTTCCATAAATTCTATGCGCGTTCCAGCATAGCGCATCCTTGCCTAACGGAACGCCGAGAAACAGAATCCCGCCGTCTCCAAGCGAGTTATGCGCCGCCTTCATAGCTTTGAAATCGCCCGTCGGATCGATCGGATCGCCGTAACGCCCCAGTCCGTCGTGTTCAAACGACGAATAAGAAATCGCAAAGTTGGTTTTCAAATCTTTCTCTTTCAGTTCCTGATGCGTTAGAACCTCTATTTTCGGGTGATCGCATATCGGTTTATTGTAATCGACGACATAGACTTTAGAGGCCTTGTTCCAAATAGAAAACGCTTCGCAATTGCATCCGCCTAAACCCCATATAAGAACCGTTTTGCCACTGAAAGAGTATTTTTCAAACGCGTCGTAAAAGGCTTTATATTCGCCTCCGTAATATTGAAACGTTCTTTTTTCGATCTGCCTAAACGTTTTTTCATAGATTTTGGCGGTGTTATGTACGGCATTATCGCCGATCGAATCGTTGAAATAGTAGTACGCAACGGGTATTTTGCCCTCCAAGGTAAATTCAGGGATTAAATTGGGCGGTATTACATTGGGGGGAGAGGGGGATATATCAAATCGATACTCGACTAACGACAGGTTTAACGCTCGAAGTAACTTTTCTATACATACACGTATAAAACCGATCCCGACTATTTGCCGTATTATTTTTTTTACTTTTTGCTTCAATCGTAACTTTACGGTTTCTTTGTTTATTCTGCATTGCATAATTATAATATTTCAGAACATGAACTTGTAACTTAACCTGTTGAGCCGTTCGCTCCAATATGCGCCAACACATTCGTCTTTAAACAGTCGAACTGTAACTTCAACCTGCGAATGTAACTTGACCATGCAAATGTACATAAAATTTTGAAATACTGATTTATTACATGAAAAATCTAATGAATCAAGACTTTCGCAGTTCCGAATATCGGCGTCCCCCAAATTGGCATAACGATAAAATACGTTGCACAGTCCGGGGTAGTTTTCAGTTTTCAGTTTGCCGGGCGACCGACAAGTATTCATGTTGCGGTATAATTTGTCTGAAACGGGCTTGACATCGGCCGCCTCTTCCATAATTCCAATTATGATCAGAAACGACAGTGAAAAACAGAAATTGCATATTTATTACAAAAAACAGTATCTTTGTAACCGGAATAGTTTATCCTGCCGTAAGGATAAAAGAAGCCCGGCTCAGAGCGAGTATACCTTTCTCGCATGAAGCGGAATATAAACCGGCAGATACGCTAATTTATATCAATAATAATGCAGTGAATTTTATATAAACAATTGAAAAAATGGATGTAATTGAGCGAATAAAATGTTATCTGAGAGCAAATAAATATTATAAAAAACACTTTCAGACTCGCGTGAACGACATGAGATATAACTGCCGGAGTTGTAGATATTATCTTAAATATTATTCTTTCGGGAAAGACAAAGAAGTCGCCGGCAACACCCTTTATTTCATAATAGATCCGGGAATAAAGCATCCCGGACTTAGCGATCGATATAAGGCAATAGTAGGCTGTTATTATATTTCAAAAATAAACGGATTCGATTTTAAAATTATATACGAAACGCCTTTTCATTTAAACGATTATCTGGATGTCAACGATTACGATTGGCACGCGACGAGGGACGATTTAAGTTACAGTTTGAAAAATTCAAGAATAATTCCCTATAACGGAGGCGGCAAGATACCACGCCTAAACAAATCTGTAAAACAATATCATGTATACAGTTATATAGGCTATGATATTCTTGAAACAAACCGTATCCCCAATTATAAAATTTTATGGGGGACACTGTATAATTCGTTGTTTAAACCAAAAGATATCATCATACAACGGATGAAAGAAACAGGTTTTGAAAAAGATGAATATATCGCCGTCCACCTGCGGTTTGTCAATGCTCTGGAACATTTCGAGGGCGACCAGTTCAATTCTGTCCCCGAACAAAAAAAAGAAGAACTTATCAAGCGGTGTTTTGCCGGGATAAAGTCGATTATAAACGATCATAAAGACATTCCTGTCATCGTCTTTTCCGACAGCAGCGTTTTTTTAAACCGTGTGAAAGAATTACCCGTACATGCATTGGGCGGTCAAATAGGGCATATTTCATTTAATAAGGAAAAAGATGTCATAATTAAAACATTCCTTGATTTCTATATGATAAGCGAAGCACGGAAAGTGTATGTTATACATGCACCGGAAATGTATGCTACCGTTTATTCTTACTATGCAGCCCTCGTTGGTTACAAAGAAACCATTACAATTAATGTATGAATACCGGCAATCATCAGGGACTCACAACCAAATCAACCCGTAATATTCGCATTTATAATGACCGAAACATTACTCACTATCGACAAAATGTAATGCCTTAAATCTCTATTTCCACGTTGCAATAACAACGGCGCTTACAATTGAAATATCTGCCAAGTTATCTGTTTTTTTGATTTTACGATGGTGAATTATAACTTTGACAGGTGGAAAAACATAGAATCGGACGAAACGGTACAGATGGATAACGAACTGTCGATTTATAAAGGCATAATCACAACCGATTCGATGTATAAACAGTTTCAATGGAAGAAATCATCGCATCATCCGAATAATTCCTGTCGTAATATTCTTTTTGGGCGGCTTTCATTTCGGATATATCAGTCTCAAACAGTAATGTCTCAAGCTGTTTCGACAAGTCGGCCGTATCCGTGCGTTTGAAAAACAAACAACAATTGCCGGCCGACGATTCCCGGAAAAAAGGGATATCCGACACTAACGCCGGCGTCCGGAATTTGTATGCCAGGGTCAATACGCCGGATTGTGTCGCCGATATATACGGGTAAACCACGCACGCGGCCTGCAGGAATAACTGCTTCACCTCGCTGTCTTTGATATGCCGGTTTATAAACACTACATGCTGTTCATTGCAGGCATGAGGGAAATAAATCGTCCCTTTACCGGCAATCACCAATTTATACTCCGACAGTTTATCGTTACTTTTAAAAGCGTCGTACAAATATTTTACTCCTTTATATTCGTCTATATTTCCGAAAAACAAAATATATTTCCCTGCGTCGTACAGTTCGGGGCATACCTCGTTCCCACGAATAATCAATCCGGCAACTAATGAGGGGAAAATATGATAGTATACATTTTTCCCGGGACAGGCTTTTTTAATCATGTCATATTGATTTTTACTGTTCGTCACCAGATTGTCGATCTGTTTAAAATTACATGTCACGCCCAACCGTATATATGAAGATATGACCCGTTCCCGGATGTTTTTTAAATAGCTTTCATGCGTTATAAAATCGTGTACCGTATAGTAGACTTCCGCCATTTTTTTCAACTGTGGAACAATAAGCGCGCAAGTATAATCTACCGTCAACAAATGTATCGCATCAACATGGTGCGTTTTACAGATTCTTTTTGCTTCACGCAATATCCTTACCGGATAAATCTTCTCTGCCATTCTCCGCCAGCCACCTGCGAATCTTTTAAGGAAAAAAAATTCCCCCGACCTGTTATCCTCAAAATACGGACGGTATGAAAAGTTATCCTCTTCCACCATGATAGCATAGACGTCTAACAGCGGAGACCTGGAAGCGCACCGTATGATATTCGGCGCATAATGCACATGAGCTGCACCTACCTCGGAACATATATATAATATTTTTCGTTTCATTTATAAATTAATGTATAATTATCCGCAAGATGTCCTCTCGCAAACTTTTGTTGTCTTTTTTATCAGAAACGGAAAAACCACTGCGGTATTATATCCTTAACTGTTAAAAACACAAAGTAAAAAACAACTGCCATTATGCAGACAAAAACGAATATTATTTTTAACTTTGCCGGAAAATTATCATTTTGGATATAGGGAAATATAACAGGCTAAAAGTCGTCAAATTCGTAGACTTCGGATTATATATGGACGGAGGCGAAGGACGGGAGATTCTGCTTCCGAAGCGGTATGTGCCGGAAAACGTAAAAGCCGGCGATGATCTGGAGGTTTTCATTTACAAAGACAATGAAGACCGCCTTATTGCTACGACCGAGCATCCGTACGGAACTGCAGGCGAATTTCAACTGATGAAAGTGAAAGATATATCTAACGTCGGAGCTTTTCTTGACTGGGGCATAATGAAAGACCTGCTCGTCCCTTATCGCGAACAGAAAACGCCTATGAAGCCGGGAGAATATCACCTGGTTTATATATACCTGGATTTTATTACCAAACGTATCGTCGCCTCCGCGCGTATTGACAAATTTCTTGATAATACTCCCCCCTGTTACGAACGGAACGGGGAAGTGAACTTGATCATCGTCAACGAAACGGAACTCGGCTACAAAGTAATCATCAACCATTCACACTGGGGTCTGCTCTACCATAACGAAATATTCCGCAAGCTTTCGATGGGCGAAAGATGCAAAGGATATATAAAAGAAGTGCGTGACGACGATAAAATCGACGTAAGCCT
>JAITBC010000173.1 GCA_031283785.1 Tannerella sp.
TAACGAAAGAAATATTTGTGATAAGGTTTCTAATGAGATAAATAAAAGCTCCCATTAGTTAAATTCACGTCGGAATGTAGTTATTTCAAAAGCAAGTATTATCTTTATGGCCTACATCACAAGAGAGTGTGACCTACGTCATATAAAAGTGTGACCTATATCACAACAAAGCGTGACCTACGTCACAGTAAAGTGTGACCTACATCACAATAATAAAAGTAGCGGTGGGATTTATTAATTTCAAGGCTGCCGTCGATTAGTATGCAGTGATAAACCAATTAAAAAATAAGCATGTATGAGTATTTGTTATCAAATGATGGAGCAGACGGACAATCTGCATCCCGAAGGAAACAAAAAACGGGGATTTTACCCGCGCATTATCAGTAGAGGTACCGTTAACGTGCGCGAACTGTGCCAGTCGGCTGCGCGGGGTACGACGATCAATGCCTTTGAGATGGAAATCGTCATAGGACTAATGGTAACCCAGATTCTTCAAGAGTTGGAGGCTGGTAATAACGTGTGTATCGAAGAATTCGGCACCTTCTCGGTCAGCGCGGAAGCCACTCGCGCCGTACATGCGGAAAACGAAATCCGCGCGGAATCCATTCGTGTGAAAAGGATCGTTTTCAAAACTTCAAAAGTAGTGATGAAGCGACTGAAAGGATTTACGTTCCAAAAAATGCCTGCAAAATAATCGCTTTTTTTGCCTCTGCCGCAAGCCTTTATTCTGGAGTTTTTGGTGGTTTCCTTGAGATGAAAAACTTATATTAACCGGGCAAAAAATGGCTGTCGGCTTATCCTGGCGAGCGTGATGCGTTTGAATTATTTGTCGGCCACGCCGTAAAGTAGCAACGGTTGATTATTTGAAACCGTACGCTGCTCAATGTGATGTGGCGGCTGTTTAATAATAAAGAAATATTCAGATATAGACGAATTTCTTTTATCTTTGCGTAAAACATTCGGTTATGAACGAAAAAATATCATTGCTGAAAAAGTATAATTTATGGGATTCCAATACCCTTGATTGGGGGTATAAACGGAGTGAATATACAGATAAGATAACGGATTATATTGGTAATCGGCTCATTAAAGTGCTTGTAGGTCAAAGGCGTTCCGGCAAGAGTTATATATTAAGGCAAGTTGTCAAGCAACTCGTTGATGGCGGCGTTAAACCGGAAAACACGCTGTTTATCAATAGAGAATTTACCGACCTTGATTTTCTCAAAACCTACAAAGACCTCGACGAGTTGATAAAATTATATAAAACCGAACTCAACTCATCGGGTAAAGTTTACATAGTCACGGAAATGTTTCTCTAAGACGTTGCAGAGTGTTTAAAAATTATTAAATAGTATTGTAATCAGGAGGATTACAAATCTTACATTTATCCTCGAAATCGCAAACAGCCGTTTCCGGGATAAAACATAGTCCTGCAGGACAATCCAGAACATAGCATGCCCATCCCAATTCTCCGTCCTCGCCTAAGTCCACATACAGTATAAACTTTTTACAGTCGGTTGGATGAGGGGCCACCCAATTTGCGGAACATAACGCCATTACAGCCGCAACAGCGGTCAGTAATAACATTTTTTTCATAACGGTAAAATTTAAAAAATTGGCAATTATTGTTGAGTTTGCTCATCTGTGGAGAAACCGCTGACACTCGCATTTGATTTTGAAGTTTTTACCGGCTTAACCTTGAACTTGCCAAGAGTTGTTCTCAATGAAAAACTTATGGGTATCCGATGGTACCGGCTCTCTTCCGATTGCATGTAATCGGGCATGTATATATCTCTTCTGCGGCGTTTATCCCATTGCAGAATATCGTTAAGCCCTACCGTTACTAAAACTTGCCGGCCGAATATCTTAGGCGACCATAAGGTTTCCATAGACAGGATAAATGGAAATACATCCTTTTCGCTTTCCGCCCCGCTGTTGAAAAATTTCTCATAGTTAAGACTCAGGCCGGCATTGCATGTCTTGGATATATTGAGATTATATTTTGTACTTACGCTCCACCGGTTTTGTTCGCGCCAGTTGCCGTCGCCGTAATCGATATAGGAGCTACTGAATAAAGACCCGAGCGTTACCTTCCGTTTGAAAAACGGATGGGATAATCCGACGCTAAAATCCCGTGTCCGGCCTGAATTGTAGTAACTTTGTACAATTTTGGCTCCTTCCTTTCTCGATTGCGATACTATCTTGTCGTCCGAAAACGAAAAGGACGCAACGGCCGAGTTAATAAACCACGAATTGAATATGGCGTATAAAGAGTGATTCAATTCGGGATTAAGATTCGGATTTCCGCGCCTTATATATAATGGATTCTGCTCGTCGGAGTAGTTGGTCAACTGGCTCACGCCGGGACGCCTCTGGCGATATGCATACTCGAAACGAATAGAAGAGTTGGGTACCGCAGCGGATGAACCGTTGTTCATGAGGTCGTTTACATTTATCCCTGCTCCCACCATTTTTTGAATATATGCTATTTTCTCATCCTGCGTCATTTCGTTATAGGATTTCTCTCCTTTTTTCTTTCGTTCGGGGATGCTAAACCGGTAAGAAAATCCGCCCCTGCCGTTAAACAGAAATTCCTCCTGTCTGATATCTTCAATGAATGTGCCTGTGGTAGATTTGGTTGCGTTAATATTCCAGGGCAGGTAATCGGTTGCCATGTTTGCGCTTATATTGAGCCGCCGGCTCGCATTGTAGCTGAAATTGACCAATCCGTCAATGCGGCGGAAATCCTGTTGCAGACGTGTGTATCTGTTTATCTCTTCCATGCCGGTCAATTCGTTCAGCACAATGCCTTCGCCGGAGTAATCCATGAGAAGATATCCTGCCTGCGCATTGAATTTCAGTTTATCGCCGAGAAACTGATCATAGTAGTCGAGTTGGAACCTGTGGGTATTGTTCATAACGTCGTCGGTCGAAACAATGCTTTCGTCGGCGCCCCCTACCAGGTAATCAAGCGCACGGTGATAGCGCCTCAACGAGGGAGACGCACCGTAGAGGTACGACACGTTAAACGTCCGGCTCTCCTTGCGGAAACCAAGTTCGTAAGTAGCTCCGAGGCTCCATGAATCGGCTTTGTATTTGCTCGTGTTCTTGCTGATGGAACTGAACAATGTATTGTCTCCGGCCGTTTTATCGGTTGTCGTGCGCCTCACGTTCTCCGAGTCGCTGAAAGAAGAATTGAATTTGAAAGTGATGAACTCTCGTTTAGAAATATCGAGGCTTGCCGACAGATTGGCCGTCCATGCGTCTCCGCGGTCATAATTTGTTCCTTTCTGTCTGTAATAGGATTCGGGATCGCTGCCGGTGGCGTAAAACGTGGTATTGGTTTCACTCGTTCTTTCGGGAGCATCGCTGTTCGCGTATTTAACGCCTCCCGCAAACCGGAATATATCCGCGCTGCCGTTGCTGCCAAGTCCGGTGCGTAATTCGCCTCTGTCAAAGCTGTAGCCCGCTTCGGGAGTTCCAACGGCTCCGAACAGTCTCGCATTGGGATCGGGAAGAATATTGATGACATAATCGTACTGGGAATATTTAGGCGGCATAACCGTCCATATTTCGAAGGTTGTAAACCCCATTGCCGGAAGCTTTTTTATAAGGTCTTCAAACGAAACGTTCTGAAAATTGAACAGCGCGTCTTCGCGTCCCTTGCGCAGCACTGTATACTTCTTTTCTTCCGATCCCACCACCACCTTTCCCCTGGGGTTTATGTATACCATCGGCATCTTGCCGATCATATCGTAAATGCTCGATGTGGCGCGGTCGGGATCGTTCTCGAAGTTATAGATTATCTTGTCGGCGGTAACTGTCAGCGGCGGTTTCACCGTAAGCTCATCCAGTTCATACGGTGATTCCTCTAAAAGAATATCACCCATATCTATCTCTTCGGAGTCCGTTTTAATCCTTGCCGAATGATTTTTATAGCCCATAAAGCTGACATTGAAAATGAATGATTTATTCTTTTCAGAGGGCAGTACAAATTCGCCCTTGCCGTCGCTTATCACGCCTTTGACCACAGCGGCAGGATTATTGGGAGAACTGATATATACGGAGGCATGAGGAAGCGGCTGTTTGTCCTTATCTACAATGCGACCGCGAATCACTACCGGGTTGGCGGCGGTGTCGGAATATGCAAGAAAAGGCGTTATTACCGGACCGGCGGCGCCGGCATGTGAAAGTAAAAGCGTTATTGCCGCTACGGTAAAACAGAATAAACAGATCAGACGGGTTCTCATAAACAGGATTAGTTGGAGATTATTACGGTGCAGGATATAAAAAATCTTTTAATGATTATGCTGGTCGTGTTCGCTATGCAGATGTAGTATATGGTTGTCCGGATCTATTTCGGCAAGCAACGTTTCATAGATAATCACATCCGAACCAATGATATTGGACACTGTTATGTTCTTATAATAATTGACAGAATCGACAATTCCGCATTTCTCATAATATTTGTACATCATATAATTATTAAAAAAGAAACTTCCTTCTGCAAGGGATGCCTCGGCATATTTTTTCATCTCTTAGTTATTTAAATATTTGCACAAAATAAAACAAAATTCTGCATTACTGCAAACATTTATACCATATAAATGTAACAGATTCTCCATTATAGCCGAATTTTTGTATATTTGTGCAAAACATTCGGTTATGAACGAAAAAATATCATTGCTGAAAACGTAGGATTCCAATACCCTTGATTGGGGGTATAAACGGAGTGAATATACAGATAAGATAACCGATTCGTTTGCCGCACGATACTAAGAAAGATGTTACAGCCCCCTGAAACGGGATGCAGGGATTCCCAAAGCGTCAATATAGTTCAAATCACAAAATCATAAGGACTGGAGAAATCCCTTACGGTGCGTATTTTTACATCTATCGGGTTAGAAACGAGAGAGTAGGGGACTACGCTCCGCGTGAGCCATGCGCCGCCGCCGATCACGGAGTCGTGTCCGACCACCGTTTTTCCGCCCAGGATAGTGGCATTGGCGTATATCACTACGTTATCCTCCACGGTCGGATGCCGTTTTACGTCGGACAATTTCTTTTCTACGTATAACGCGCCGAGCGTAACGCCCTGGTATATCTTCACGTTGTTGCCGATCTCGGCGGTTTCGCCGATTACGATCCCCGTACCGTGATCCATGAACAG
>JAITBC010000204.1 GCA_031283785.1 Tannerella sp.
CGGGAACGTACCGAATATAGTCGATTCGGGATGAATAACCAACGTTTTATTATCAAACAGGTTGGTCGCCCGACGTATAATTTTCAGCGTATCCATAAACTTATAACAGGCCTCTTTCGAACTCAGATTGACGGTGAACATCGCTCCGGGATTGCCGAAAAACAGGCTGTCGGATATGGATTTATAAGGAGAAGCGTTCAATTTCGGATAATTTACTTTCACCACTTTAGGGTGGTCGTAGAGATACTGTGCCAGGCGGTAAGCCGTGCCGGACATCCGTTCGTAACGCAGTTGCAGCGATTCCATGCCCAATGATTGCAGATAAGCCGTATCGGGACTCATATAAGCCCCTATGTTACGCACTGTTTCGGCACGCAGTTTAAACATAAACCTCGACATGCCTTTAGGTTTGGGCAATAACCCCAGTTTTTTGTTTGCTTTCCAATCGTAAACGCCATAATCAATGATTGCTCCGCCTATACTCGTCGCACCGCCTGATATGTATTTTGTCGTAGAAACGACCTCGACATCTGCGCCGACCTTCTTCGCATCGAAACCGCACCAGGGGATAACCGTCGAATCAATAATCATCGGGACGTTCCGCTCTTTAAGTATTTTTGATATTTCGGGGAAGTTTGCCACTTCCATATGCGGATTTGTTATGATCTCAGCGAAGAAAGCGCAGGTATCCTCATCTATGGCGGATTTGACCGCTTCCAGGTCATTAATATCTACAAAACGTACTTCTACGCCAAAAAATGACAGGGTGGATTTCAGAAATGAAAACGTATTTCCAAACAAATGGGGCGACGACACGATATTACTGCCGGCAGAGGCAATGCATAAAAACGTATTCGATATGGCTGCCATTCCCGAAGCTAATGCCACAACACGTTCAGCTCCTGACGCCCGTTTTATCTTCTCCTCAAAATTTGCGACTGTCGGATTCGAAATACGCGAATACGTATGCAAATCCGTCCGGTGTTGAAACGCGGCAGCTATCGTTTGCGAATCTTCAAATTCAAAAGCCGCATTCCGGTATACAGGCATATTGATAGCGCCATGTGCGTCGGCTTTTGCATATTCGGCAGTAATAATTTTTGTCTGAAAAGAGGATGCGGTACACTCGCCCTCATTGTTTTCCGATAAATTTTTCATTGTTTTCTTCTTCTTTTTATTATTGTCTTACTGTTATTATCCTGTTATTCCCGAAATCCGCCCACTGCTTCGGCAAACCTGTCAAGTTCTTTCCGGCTATGGGACACAGATATGAAGTTCGCCTCAAACTGCGACGGCGATATATAAAAACCGTTGGACAGCATATACCTGAAAAAGCGGGCAAACCGTTGCCGGTCGCTCTTTTTGGCGTCTTCGAACGAATGCACCACCTTATCGGGAGTAAAAAACAGGGTAAACATATTCCCGATATAATTCAGGGTAATATCTTTACCGGAGATGCTTCGTTTCAGTTTTTCGACAAACATTTCCGATTTGCCGTTTAATTCCGTATAAAAGCCGTCTGCCGACAATTGATTTAATGTAGCTATTCCGGCGCTCATGGCAACCGGGTTTCCGGAGAGCGTTCCCGCCTGATAGACCGGCCCGTCGGGCGCCAGCAGCGACATGATGTCCGCACGTCCGCCAAAAGCAGCAGCCGGGAAACCTCCTCCTGCAATTTTACCGACAGTCGTAAGGTCGGGGGTTATGCCGAATATCTTCTGAGCGCCGCCTGTCGACAGTCGGAATCCGGTGATCACTTCATCGAAAATAAGCAAAGCTCCGTTTCGTACGGTTATCTCCCGCAGATATTGCAGAAAATCATCCTGGGGCAGGACTACTCCCATGTTTGCCGGCACCGGTTCGACAATGACGGCGGCTATATCCCGGCTTCTTTCTTCGAACATACGTCGCACGGCATCCTTATCGTTGAAAGGAACACTGACAGTATGAGCGACGAAACCGTCCGGCACGCCGGCAGACGATGAATTTACGAGATCAGCAACCCCCGAACCTGCGGAAACAAGTAAATGGTCGGCATGTCCATGATAGCATCCGTCAAATTTGACAACAGTATTACGTCCTGTATACCCGCGGGCAAGCCTCACGGCCGACATGACGGCTTCCGTACCGGAATTGACGAACCTCGTCTTTTCCATCGAGGGGACGTACTGATTGACTAACCGTGCCAGCTCTGTTTCCTGCAACGACGGTATGCCGTAACTTGTCCCTTTGGCGATAGCGTCCTTTACCGCCTTATTTACCGGCGCTGCTCCGTGGCCAAGTATAAAAACGCCCCATGACAAACAAAAGTCGGTAAAATGATTACCGTCAATATCCGTCAAGCGGCAACCTTTCGCCTTTTGAATAAACAAAGGCGTCTCCCCGACGTTCCTTAATGCTCTTACCGGACTGTTTACCCCTCCCGGAATATAGCGTAAAGCTTCACAATACGCTTTTTGCGATTTTTCTCTGTTCATCGATTCATCATTTTTTCAGCGAACGATTGCCACCGGTAATATTTGGCGACCTCTTCGTCTATGATCTGTTCTGCCTTGTTAATCTCACAAAGCCTCAAAGATATGTTTTTTTTTGCAAAACTTTCCACATCTTCCAGATTAAATAATTTTACATGACCGAACATCCCCACTTTTTCACTCACATCCCGGGGGAAAGCCAAGTCGAAAATCATCATATCCTTATCTTCGGGAATATCTTCCGGGTGAATTATCAGGTGCGGCGCCGACGTAGCGCAGATGAGGATATCGGTAAACTGCAACATGGAACGTTTATTATCCAGGCTTATTGCAGTTCCGTTGTACAGGGAAGCTAAAACCTGTGCTTTCTCCACATTCCGGTTAGAAAGAAATATATTGGTAGCGCCGCGCGATGCCAGAAATTTCAATATATCTTCCGTCAGTTTATTAACGCCTATTATCGCGATGATTTTTTTCTTAAGGTCTATTTTTTCCTGTTTCAGAATCTCCACCGTCACCTGACTGTGAGATACGGCGCCTTCGGCTATTTTCGTCTCCGTACGCACCCGTTTTCCGGTATGCATCGCCGTCTGGAAGAGGCGATGCAGGGATGACGACAGCTGATATTTCGCGCATGACAGGAGATAAGCCTGCTTCAACTGCCCCTGTATCGCCCGTTCGCCTACAAGTGAAGATTCCAGACCGGAAGCAACTCTGTAGAGATGGCGTACCACCTCTTCCGGAACGTATCCTTCACCCCAATACATTTCTACCCTGTTACACGTAGACAGTAAAACATGGGCAGGCATCCTGTCCATTTCAAAATCTTTCAAAAGCGCCTCACGCTCTTTCAGATTATATTCCGCATTATTAATTAATTTATAGCGTATCATCGTATTATAAAAAATAACGTCATCTTATGTTCGCCCTCCTCCATGATCATCCTGTAAAGAGATTATATCGGGACGGCATTTATTCCGGCGGAAAGTCACACAGACCTTGCACATCATTCTGTGAAAATAATATCCCTGCTGTTACGGATCAAGTCGCATATCCTGTCACGGATTGCGATCGACTGACGGACATTCCGGGCGTTCGACGAGACGGCAATCGTTATATTCCCGTTTTTATAGATCGCCGGCGATATAAAATCGCACAATTCGGGATTGTCGCACACACTTGCCGGCAGGCCTAACGTTTCGGCATCGTTTTTTATCCTTACGTTCAGCGCCTCGTTTTCAGTACAGATATAGACAAGAAAAATGCCTTCGAGGTCTTTCTTTTCATATTCCTTTTTCACAAGCGTAAAAGGTAAATCATCAAAGCCTTCCTGAAATTCGGGCGAGATAACAGTGACGTTATCCGTGAACCTGCTTAATATCGTAGCTTTATGATAGCCGACCTTTCCCCCGCCTATAATCAAAATTTTTTTATTCGTTATATTGACGGATACCGGCAAAAACATCAATTCTTCTTTTTCCATACATATTATTTATTTCTAACTATCTATCGAGATAATGCAGCACGTTTTCGGCTGTGTAAAATATCCTCGCTCTCCGACCGTTCACTGTCATATGCGACTTAATTTCTGCAAAAGGACGGGCTGCATGTTTCGGCGGCTCTCCGGCTCGCACATTCAAACATGCGACTTACCTTCTGTGCAATCCACATTCCTTATATTCCGGATTTTCCCACCACCAACGCCCAGCCCTGATATCTTCGCCGGGTTTCACAGCCCGCGTACACGGACAGCAACCGATACTCGGAAAACCTCTATCATGGAGAATATTGTATGGTACGCGGTTCGTTTTGATATATTTCCACACTTCCTGTTCGCTGCAATACGCAAGCGGATTTATCTTTACCAGCTCATTCGTTTCATCCCATTCTACGACCTGTACACCCGTACGCGTAACGGACTGTTCCTGTCGAAGCCCGCAAATCCAGACGTCAAGTGTCGACAGAGCACGCGTCAACGGCTCTATTTTACGTATCCGGCAACATTCCTTACGCTTTTCCATACTTTCGTAGAACGCGTTTATCCCGTTCGCCCGTACATAACGTTCGACAGGTCTGTTTTCCGGAAAATAAATTTCCATTCTGATACCGTAATTCATATTCGTTTTATCAATCAAAGAATAGGTTTCCGGGAAAAGACGTCCGGTATCAATTGTGAATATACGGGCAGAACGGTCTGTTTTCAGCATCATATCGGTTAACATCTGGTCTTCAAGTCCCAAACTTGAAGCCAATGCAATTCGATTCCCATATGCATGAAGGAAATAATCCAGTATCTCCTCCGGTTTTTTCCCTCCGAACATTTCATTCAGTCGGTCTATTTCTGTTTTCATAAAAACACTTAAGAATTGATAATTGATAATTGATAATTGATAATTAGAAAAAAATGCTAATCATTGCCATCCTTACTGCGGCTCATCGAGTTTTGACTGCGGCTCATCGAGTTTCGGCGTAGGCTAAATCGAGTAAGTCTGCTCTTCCAGCGATTCTACTATCATTCCCGCTCCAACGGTTTCGAAAGTGGCCTCGTTGATTATTACAAGGCTTCCTGTAATTCTGTTGGACGCGTACAAGTCGAATTTTAACGGTTTGGAAGTTTTAATCCGTATATGGGCGATATCGTTCATACGGACGATTTTGTCGTCTGTTATATTTTCTAAAGTGTTGATATTCACCTTAAAATACACATCTTTGACGATTCCGTAAACTTCGTCGGTCGCGTGCCGGATGATATATTTAGCGCCGACGCTTATCGGGCGATGATTCAGCCAACATACTAATAATGATATATTTGCATCAAGATGCGGGATATCATTATTTTTCACAATCATATCGCCACGGCTAACGTCCACGTTATCGTTCAGACGGATAGACACCGATTGGGGAGCGAACGCTTCATCGATGGATTTATCGCCTT
>JAITBC010000223.1 GCA_031283785.1 Tannerella sp.
TTTCGGCGCTAAGGACTTTTTCCAAATCGAAGTAAAATCCATTCGCCGTTTTACGCCGAGGGACTATCTTTTCCCGTTTAGTGTCGGTAATATGAACGTCAATGCAAACCTGATACAAAATCCGGGATGGAAATGAAACCTCATCATCAATTACGAAGCATTTGTAATCTGCATTTTACAATTCATAATTTGTATTGTAATTTGTATTGCAATTCTTCATTCTTCATTCTTAATTTTTAATTCGTTATCTTATGAAGCTAAAAAATAAATTTCTATTGCTTATTGCTGCAATAATCTCCATATTATTGTCTGCCTGCGACGAAGGCGCCCGTTTTGAGATCGGCTACGACGATTCAGTAGCGCCTGCCCCGCCGACATTTCTCCGTTACCGCCCGCTGTACGGCGGCGCCACGCTGTGGTTCGAAGCGCCCAAAGACGAAGACCTGCTCAGTATCGACGCCACCTACCTGAATCCCGAAGGCAAGGAAGTATGGTTTTCCGTCTCTTTTTACACCGATTCCATCAATGTGCTCGGATTCAGCGATACGATTCCGAAAAACGTCAAACTGTTTGCCGTTGACCGCGCCGGCAACAGGTCAAAGGCGGTAGAGGTGAAAGTCACGCCGCAGGAATCCGCCGTTTCCATGCTTGCCGAAACCCTGCATGTCATTCCCGGATTTTCTTCGCTTTTCGTCAACTGGGAAAATATACTGGAACAGGATATGAAAGTATTCGTCGATTATACCTATTCCGAAAAGGGAGTACAAAAAGAAGGGCACGCAATCTATACCTCCAACCTCGACAGCGAACAGCGCCTGATCCGCGACTTAAACCTTACGCCGCAGGAAGCCGTGAACGTAAAAGTGCGGGTGGAAGACTTTTACGGCAACACCATCTCCAAAGATTTAGGGAAATTCAACCTTTTGGAGGACAGTAAAATACCCAAGGACAAATGGAAAATGCCCAACACGAACGATTCCATAGGGGGCGTACCCCAAGCCTATCTTAATGGGGTAGAAGGACGGGCTTATAAGGTTATCGACGACATCCCCGACAACTGGTATCTGAACAATTTCGGCCATAGCAACTGGATGGGCAGGACAGGGAACCCCCGGGACGGCAATACCCCCTGGAACATTATGATAGACCTGGGCGATTATTATGAACTGAGCCGTATTGTTACACACCAGTGGCACAGCCGGGGAGTGAACATGAATGATGATAATGCGAAAAATCGCGGATTCTATTATGGCTTCGAAAATGTAGGTATTTACCGGATGTACGTCTGGGACGAGGATTTGCAGCAATGGAATCCCATCCGTACCCATAAGATCACTTTCCCCGAAAATCTCACAAGCCGGCAATACTGGCTGCTCGGATATGCGGGAGACATGGCCTACATGTACCCCGACGCGCCGGGGTTTACCAAACCTACAAGGTGGTTCCGCTATGAAGCCCTGTACGGGTTTAATGATGATTACAAGTCCGGCTGCACATCAATATCAGAGATAACGCTGTATGGAAAAAAAACCAATTAAAAATTTAAACAGTTATGAACAGGATTAACAAACAGATAAATTATGCGGGGAAGCGACATGCGGCTTCCCTCCTGCCCGTCCTCATCGCCTTATCGACGCTGTTACTATACAATGCCTGCGACGATATGTACGACGATATTAAAAAGTTTTCCCTCAAGGAAGTAGTATATCCGGCAAAGTTTGATACCATTTTCGCTTCCGTCGGGTTCGAACGTGTGGAGATTGATTTGAACATTGCAGGACGTGTCCCGGCCGGGGAAATGAAACTGGGGAAAGCCAAGAAAACCGTCGTATTGTGGAACGACGGCAAAGATTCGCTCGCCATCGACAGCGTTTGCTCGTGGGTGAATATTACGGGACTGACAGAATCGCGGCTTTACCGGTTCAACATCTTTACCGAAGACGAATACGGCAACCGCTCTACGCCGCGGGAGATCGCCGTAACGCCTTATACGCGGGAGGACTTGAAAATACTGTCGCTTACGCCGCCGCGAATCACGGAATCCACCTCCTCCGCCCTGCTCGAATGGCAGCAACGCCTCTCTTCCGCATACTGTACGGTGTTCGACTATTATTACGAATATACCGACAGGAATAACCAGGTACATTCCGGCGAAGGCGAGGGCGACCTGCCCAGTTTCTTTGTCGAAGACGTGCAACAGGGGCGCGAGGTGCCCGTCAACATGAAATTCAACATCCTTCCGGTACATGAAAAAAAAGCGCTCTTAGATACGGTTGAGTGGAATACGCAATATATGCTGACAATTTCCGACGCAGCCATGCCTGACATTTTCCTGAAATCGCCCGAACCGGCGGCCATGTTTCATATTACCGAAAGCGAGTTCCCGAATGCTTTCTCATGGACAAAAGTGGAGGGAGTAAACGGTTATACATTGAAAATATCGCCCAATGCATTCTTTTCTCCTTCGGAAACGTTCAGCATCGACGTGGGCGATGTCAATGAATATGAAGTGGAGCGTACTGTATTCGAAACGGCGCTTGCTACATCGCACGTCAAAGAAACCACTTTATACTGGACGGTGGTACCGACTTCCGGCTTACAGGCCAGGAACCAGATACGTGGAATTATCGGCGAGAAACCGCTTATTGAACTGGCCATGTTTGACGACTGCGAAACGCTTACAGGATGGGGCGGATCGAAAGGCGGTTTTGTGCTGGACGAAAACTGTACGCAGGGGCGGTATTCCATAAGTATTACGGCTCCCAATACTGTTGCTTTTGAAAAAATCTATCCTACTCCCGTAAATGTAGGAACTGTTATGAAAGAAGCGTGCTACCTGGCTCTTGACGTTTATATTTCGGATCGCAACCTTTTAGGAGGAGAGGTCGTCGAAACCTATCTTGAAATAACAAGTTCCGGAACATGTGATGTCGATGAATTGTGCTGGATCCACACGGAATTACCCCTGCAAACCGGATGGAATCATTGGGTACTTCCCTTAAGTGCGGCAATTCCGACCGGGGAAATAAACCTTACCCGCGTTAATTATATAAGGTTTTTCAGCCTTACTGGATTCGTCACTCAGCCAAATCTTGTTGTCAAGCTCGACAATATACGCTTTATGTCATATTAATTATGTTTATGAAAAGAATTTTATTATTTGGATTGTTTCTTGCTGCTGTCCTCCCGTCCTGCAAGAAATCACCGGTATGGACGGAAGAAACGCTCAAGGAGTATGAGGAGTATAATTTTGTGGTTGGCACCCAAACCATAGGCACAATCTACAAGTTTACGGAAAAACGGGTATTGGTGGAAACGGCGGAACGTATCGTTGCAATGGGTTCCAATATCCTGAAAATCTCCCTGAATCCGACCTGGCAGGAGAACGCATACGATACGGAAACCCCTGAAATATTCAGGCAGGCCCCGCCGTTAGTCATCGCTTCACAGGAGCCTGCGGTGAAGGCCATGCTGGATATGGATTTCACCTATATTTTACTTTGGACGGCTACCCCCGGGGTAAACTGGACGAAAAGTTTTATATAGGACACTGGGAAGGCGACTGGTTGCTGCTGGGGAGTTTCAGCTTTACGCAGGAACGCATCGACCCCGTCAGGATTCAGGGAATGATCGACTGGTACAATATCCGGCAAAAAGCGATTGACGACGCCGTAAATGCGACGGTTTCCGATACGGAGGTTTTCCAGTGCCTGGAACTGAACCGCGTGATACCGGCTATGGAAAACAGATTTGACCAGGTCGTAAACAAAGTGCTGCCTTATGTGGATGTGGATTACGTATCCTATTCATCATGGGAATCTACCAATGGAGGGTATGAATATCAGGAACTGAAGAATACACTGTTTAATACCCTCGATTATATCGAAAAAAACATGAAAGCGAAGGAACGCCTGAAAGGGAAACGTGTGTTTATCGGCGAATATGGGTTCCCGCAGTATGACTATCCGGGAAAACAGGCCTACTGTTCGTTAAATGTGATGAAAGCCGGGATAGAATGGGGATGTCCTTTTATCCTTTACTGGGAGATGTACGACAACGAAGGCCGCGGCTACCACATGATTGACAAAAATAATGTGGAACAGCCGGTTTACAAGGTTCATCAGGCTTTTTATGAGGAGATGAAAAAGTATGTGCGGGAATACATCGAATCGGAACGGCATGTCCCGGATAATGCGGAATTTCGGAACCGGGCAGTCCTGGTTCTTTCCGATCTGCAAAACAGTATAAAAGATTAAACTTCGATTGTTGACTTTGAAGGTAATCTCAAACCGGCAGCGCCGGAATTAAGTAAAATATAGAAGAACAAATAAATAAAAGAAAATAAAGATGAAACAGTTTAAACATTTTGTAATTATCGGATTATTAATCACCGTTTCCGCGGCAGGCAGAGCGGAAACTTCAACCCCGTTGACCGTGCGCGACGCATCTGCCCTTGACTGGAAACTCTGGGGTTATCGCCCGAATGTTTGGCGTATGAATTTCGTTTTTGAATATGTCGAGGAGCCAGCAGCGTCAAGCCGAAGGCCTTGTCATCGCCCTCGAAAGTTGCAAAAAAGATTCCCACGTTGTGGAGGATTCCTCATCTGGATGGGGCACGACTGCTTTCCATGCCCTACCAATAATTCAATCATTGATTTTGAAGGGAATCCCAAACTTGCGGCGTTGGAAATAAGTAAAATATGGAAAACACAACAGTTTTAATAACACGGTTGAAGATGAAAAATGATTTGAACATTATTATGACTAGATTATCCCTATTATTGATTTTGTGTTTTTCCGGGATGGCCTTGTTTGCTGCGAATCTCGGGAACAGGGAGGTGAAAGCTCAAGATATTACAAAAAAGGACACCATTTTCCTGATCGGCCATGCGCACATGGACATGAACTGGCTGTGGACAACGTCGGAAACCTTGAAAATGTCCAAGGACAATCTTCGCCAGGCGGTTACTTTTTTGGAAGAATATCCCGGCTATACGGTGCTGCAAAGCCAGGCTGCCATTTATCAGTTTATAGAACTGACCGACCCGAAGGTTTTTGAACTGCTCAGGAAATATGTGGTGGAAGGGCGTTTGGAACCGGTCGGCGGCATGTGGACAGAGGGCGACACCAATCTGTCGTCGGGAGAGGCGCTTTGCCGTTCCTTACTACTGGCTCAACGCTACTTCGGACAGCATTTCGGACGTGCCGCGCACGTAGGCCGGCTGCCGGATAATTTCGGACATGCCGCCCAACTGCCGCAACTGTTCAAACTGGCGGGCATGGACTATTTTTTATCACACACGGAATTTTCATCTTGCAAAGTTATGCACTTTTTATATGAGATGCGTAACATGAGTTAATAATTCAAAAATATGACAGAAATACATATTGGAAAATTGATACGGGAAAAAGCGGAAACAGAAGGATATTCCGCATGCCGGTTGGCAAAGCGGTTGCAT
>JAITBC010000225.1 GCA_031283785.1 Tannerella sp.
CGTCCTGCAAACAAACTCCAAACACCACTAACCCTCAACCACACTAATATCTCACCGTTATGCCCTGCGTATAAAACCAGTCGCCCGTACTCGAGCTGATGACAAATACGTACGAATAACCTGAGTTTTGGATAAGCGAATCGGGGTACCGACATTTCGTCCCTCACAGGACGACACCGGAATGGCATTTCTTATCCAAAACTCAGGTTTATCGCCAAATGCAGTAGCATAACGTTTGATGACAATATCGAAAGACTGTATTGTCGAGCACAGTCTTTTCCCACGATCTGCGCAATGAATGCACTACAACCGGACGATAAAGATAATCGTAGCAGTTCATGATTCTGATTCTGTTTCCGTTTTCAATTTCTGTATCGCCTTTAATTCAAGATAGTCTGATTTGTTTAGCGTTGCTCTGTCCTTTGCCATGATATTATGCAGTTTCCAGGTTGCGAGCGCTTCTCTTTCGGCTTTTACGCAGGCACATAAACGCCTGTCTCTTTTTGCAACGGAACCTCGCTCTATAAAATTCATACCGTAACAGGTTGAGCATATTTTGTAGATGTTACAGGAAAGACATTCGGCGTCCTGAAGGTTTCGTTCATCCTCAAAGTCATCTTTTATCTGCTTCCATTCCGGCAATGTGTTTGGGCCAAACATTTGACAGGGGTAACTCTGTCCGTTCGTATCGAATGATTTCATGTTTTTCCCTGCTCCGCACAGTCTGGGAACATACGATTCGTCCAACAGGCCAATGAGGCTGTGATCAAACAGAGAGCATGGAGTTATATGAGGACTGGCAATATAATACCGAACCAGCTTGTCCAGCTCACGACGGTATATATCAACCCAAGTATCGTCCCAATCCATGCCGTAAGCCAAATTGGCCGATATGTTAAATCCTTTGGAATGTAAATAAGCGATTCCTTCAAACATATCCTTGATCGTTTCTTTGGATACAGTCATTTTAACAGGTTGTTTCGGCCATGTTTCGGCGAAGAAGTCAATCGTTTCGCCGGACAATATGCAGCCTCTGTTTTCATAATTCATACGGGGAGTTCCATCTATACTGAGGGCGAAAGATATTTTATCTTTATTGGCGGCAAACCATTTTTTTATTTCGGAAGACCAGGCTGTTCCGTTCGTCGTCCCGAAAAAGCGGTATTTGGATTTCCATGTTTTCCTCCACGTCCATTCGCAAATCTCTCTGATAAAAGAGAAATTCAACAGCGGTTCACCGCCATGAAAATCAAATTCCAGTACTGTGTCTTCTTTTTCTTCCATTTCTTCAAACAGATGAGAAATAATAGTTTTCCCCATATCCAAAGACATTTCTTCCCGGTTTTTATTGTGTTCATAACAGTACCTGCACTTCAGATTGCATTGATTCGTTATTGTCAGCAGAACAGAAAATGTTTTTTCTTTTTTTTCAATCATCGCTTTAATTATGATTTTAAGGAGAGGCTGTATCGAAAGCCGGTTTTTCCGTCATTGCGAACTGCGAGGCATGATGCAATCCGGAATATCAAATTGCCTCGGCCTCGCTCTCGTAAAGACGTATAAAATGTCCTTCTGAGACAGTCCCCTCCTTTTTTGAGTCAGACTTATCCGTATCCGTATCCACTCCCCTTGCAATTGGAGCATCGGTCGTCGCCCCACGCAACCCCTGTGCATTTGTCACAGGACGAAGTGTCCGCTTCACTGCGGAGTTCGGCGATGATGCTTTCTACACTGCCAAAGCGCTGTTCCAACTCACTCAACAAATTTTTAATTTCCATAAGTGTTTAATTTTAAAATCAACCCTGCTTCAATTATCTCGTTCAAAAAAGAGGGCTTTATTTTTTTGAACGAGTTTTTATACAATCACCTAACCTTTTTTGTGCATCCGCATCGCCCTGTTCCGCCGCTTTGCGATACCATTCCGCCGCTTTGGAACAGTCTTTGGATACGCCTTCCCAACCTTCATCATATATCTTGCCCAAAGCAAATTGAGCCATAGCAATCCCCTTTTCCGCCAAAGGGACAATGAGTTTGTACGTCTCGTTGTACTTCTCTCCTTTGAGAGGCTGCGCATGTTCCGCCGCCATGTGATACCACTCTGCTGCTTTGGTATAATCCCGGGATACGCCTTCTCCATTATAATACATATTACCTAACCAAGTTTGTACGGACGTAATGTAATGTTCTGCCGCCATGTGATACCACTCTGCTGCTTTGGCGTAATTTTTATCATTATAACACTTATTACCTGCCTGAATTTCTATCTCCGCCACATCCTTTTCCTGTTCCGCTGCCTTGCGATACCATCGCATCGCTTTGGCACAGTCTTTGGATACACCGTTACCGTAATAATACATATCGCCTAACTTATTTTGCGCCGGCGAACAGTCCTGTTCCGCCGCTTTGAGAAACCATTCCGCCGCTTTGGCATAATCTTTGGGTATACCCGGACCTTTATAATACACATTACCTAACCAAAACTGTGCTTTTGCATTGCCCTGTTCCGCCACCATGCGAAACCATTTTGCCGCTTTGGCACTGCTCTGGAATACTCCTTTACCCCAATAATACATATCACCTAACTGATATTGTGCATCCGCGTCGCCCTGTTCCGCTGCCTTGCGATACCATTCCGCCGCTTTGGCACAGTTTTGAGATACGCCATAACCATTATCATACATCTTGCCCAAAGTGAATTGAGCCTTTGCAAGCCCTTTTTCCGCCAAAGGGACAATGAGTTTGCAAGTTTCGCTGTACTTCTTTTCTTTGAGAAGCTGCGCATGTTTCGCCGCCATGCGATACCATTCTGCCGCTTCGGCATAATCTGTGAGTACACCGTTACCCCAATAATACATATCACCTAACCGATATTGTGCATCCGCGTCGCCCTGTTCCGCCGCCTTGCGATACCATTCCAGCGCTTCGGCACAGTCTTTGGATACACCGTTACCGTAATGATACATATCACCTAACCGATATTGTGCATCCGCATCGCCCTGTTCCGCCGCCTTGCGATACCATTCCGCCGCTTCGGCACAGTCTTCGGATACGCCCCACCAACCATATTCATACATCTTGCCCAAAGCGATTTGTGCTTTTGCAATCCCTTTTTCCGCCAAAGGAACAATGAGCTTGCAGGTTTCGTTGTACTTCTCTTCTTTGAGATCCCACCGCACATGTTTCGCCGCCTCGCAATACCATTCTATCGCTTTGGCGTAATCTTTGGATACCCCTTCGCCGTAATAATACATATTACCTAAATAATGCGTATCATCCAACTTATTTTGCACGTCCGCAAGACCCCGCTCCGCCACCTTGCAATACCATTCCGTCGCTTTGACGTAATCTTTGGATACGCCCTCGCCATTATAATACATATTACCTAATTGATTTTGTGCCGGCAAACAGTCTTGTTCCGCTGCCTTGTGATACCATTCCATCGCTTTGGCATAGTCTTTGGATACGTCCTCGCCATTATAATACATATCACCTAATTTATTTTGTGCCGGCGGACAGTCTTGTTCCGCTGCCTTGTGATACCATTCCATCGCTTTGGCACAGTCTTTGGATACGCCCTCGCCATTATAATACATATCACCTAACTTATTTTGTGCAGACTCACTGTGATTTTCCGCCGCTTTGCGATACCATGCCATCGCTTTGGCATAATCTTTGAACAGTACACCATCACCGTAATAATATATATCGCCTAACTTATTTTGCGCTTTCGTATCGTCCTGTTCCGCTGCCTTGCAATACCATTCCATTGCTTTGGCACAGTCTTTGGATACACCGTCACCGTAATAATACATATCGCCTAATTGATTTTGTGCATCCGTATCGCCCTGTTCCGCTGCTTTGCGATACCATTCCGCCGCTTCGGCATAATCCTGGAATACCCCTTGACCGCTATAATACATCTCCCCTAAGCAGACTTGTGCAGGCCTGTAGCCCTGTTCCGCCGCCTTGCGAGTCCATTCCGCCGCTTTGACAAAGTCTCGACCCTCATAATACACATCACCTAATCGAAGTTGTGCTTCCGCATCGCCCTGTTTCGCTACCTCGCAATACCATTTTATCGCTTTAGCGTAGTCTTCGGATACGCCTTTGCCTTCATAATACATATCCCCTAATTTATCCTGCGCTTTCGCATCGCCCTGTTCCGCCGCCCTGTGATACCATTCAGCCGCTTTGACGTAATTCCGGGATACGCCCCAACCACAGTCATACATCCTGCCCAAAGCAAACTGAGCCTTTGCAATCCCCTTTTTCGCCAAAGGCACAATGAGTTCATAAGCCTCGTCGAACTCATTTTCCTCGAGAAGCCGTTCGTATTCCGTCAGTATATCGTCCTCTGTTTTTAGCGGTTCAGTTTTCGGGAAATTGTCTTCCTGAAAACGGACTTTCAGCGAAACGATTCCGACTGTCTTTCCGGCTTTGTTCGAAATGTCGTATTTCGGCAGTTCGTGCGCAATACCGTCTTCGACGGCCTGTATTAACGATGCTCCGCATAAGGGGCAATATGCCTGCCGGCTGTCTGGCGCCGTCCATTCGGCGCGGCATTGATTGCATTTCATTGATGATTTTGCCATAATATTTCTTCTCTGCTTCCGCCCTTTTTATAAAAGACCTCTAAATTACAGTTTTTTACTTTAACAATTTCATTATACATCAACTTTTCTTGCTTCAACCTGTCTCTATCGGTTTAACCATATTCGGGACAATCATTACCGACGTTACAAATAGCCTGCCATACCCGGCACAATCCGTACATTGTGCTGAGGCAGGTCGATTCGGATGATAAACACAGTTCATAAGTTTTAATGTTTTAGCGTATGAACATTCCTATTCCTATCGAAAAATCGTGAACCGGCTGCGATAATAATACCGAGTTGTAGCCGGCTGAAATATACCAGTTCGAAAATGAATACATCAAACCGCAATCTATGTTTAACCCGCTCTTTATTTCAGGTACATAATACTTTTCTGCATCCGTATAGTAAGCCGGTGTTGCCTTATATGCTTTACCATATTTGCCATAACCCAGTCCGGCGTATAAGTAACAGTCGCCAAAAGTACGCAGAATACCGCCGCCTGTAACAGCCCAGCGATAATGGTCATATTTGTCATAATCAATCTCCTCTGCATCTGTTTCTGAAATTTGCTCCTCTTTGCCTATCAATGCTGCTTTATAACTTGCATATCCTCCAAAGCGGTCGCCTGTCCTGCCGATTATAAATCCGACAGGCGCAGTGGGCGAAAACATATAACCGAGAATAGTAGCGGATGATTTATATTCAGATTTCTTTGTTTTTTGTCCGGCAAACGCCTGTTCTCTCACAAATGTTCCATTGACAATTGTTCCCGTTTCCGTACTCCCGCTGGCATGATAATGCGTTATTTTTCCGGCAGGTTCGCCGTCTTTCCATTCGCCTTTATATACTTCTCCGCCAAAGCGGGCGGTTCCGCGTCCGTGCTGTTTGCCGTTTACCCAGTCGCCGTCATATACATCTCCGTTATTCCAGCAATATTTACCGGATCCATTACGGGTACCGTTTCTTATTGCTCCGAAATAGTAGCCGTCATTGTAACGGACATACTGCTTGCCGGTGATTACCGTTATTCTATTTTTTCGATCGGAGGCATGTCTGTCTTTCGGATTGACGTCAAGAATGGCGGCATACTGTTTTGCGGCCTCCTCGTAGTCCTTTTTATTGAAGTATTCATTGGCAATGATACTGAGTTTAAGACAGGTTTCCGTATCGCCGATACGTTTGCTTACGTCATTTTTGCCGCCTGTGGCGCGATATGCCTCGTAACGTCGTTTGGCGCAGTCATAATCACCGGCGTCGAAACAATTAACGGCTTCCTGCAGATACCGCCGGTTGTCCTGCGCAAAAGCAGTTAATCCGCTTATGAAAAAGGGAATTAAAAAAATGAATGTTTTTGACGTTCTCATAATAACCGTTTATTTACAATTTGATATTAAATCTCTTATTTCCTTCGTATTGTTCAATTCCTGTGCGCCGAGTAACAGTTTTTTTACGGTGGCGTCGCATTCGCCGATTATGCGGATAAGTTCGTTCGCCTTGTCGCGGCACGCTATATATCCTTTTGTTTTACCGCTGTTTCCGGCCTGTTTGTACTGCACTATTGCCCGGTCGTAGTTTCCCGCTTCAAATTCTTTTTCTGCCGAAGCCAGAATATCGGCAGACGTTTCGTCCTTTATCCATTTCCCGTTCACGTATCTGCCTTTTTCGACAGTTTTGTTGGCATAGTAGTATGTGCCGCGTCCCGGCTGATCATTTACCCACTCACCGTCATATCGATCCCCATTTTTCCAGTAATATGTGCCGCGCCCGTGACGTACTCCGTTTTTCGTCTCGCCTTCATACCGGTTTCCGTTATCGTAGTTTAGCTGCTGCTTTTGAGCGGCACTGGCGATGGTCGATGACGAAGTTTGCGACGTAGCAGAAACAGATGTTTTGTCCTTTACCCATTTCCCGTTCACGTATTTACCTTTTTCGACAGTCTCGTCGGCATAGTAGTATGTGCCGCGTCCTGGCTGATCATTTACCCACTCACCGACGTACCTGTCTCCATTTTTCCAGTAATATGTGCCGCTTCCGTGAGGTTTTCCGTTTTTAGTTTCACCTTCATACCAGCCGTTGTCGTAGTTTATTTGCTGCTTTTGAATGGCATTGGCGGCGGATGTGCCGCTGTTTTGCGGAGTTGATGACGAAATTTGCGGTGTGACGGAAGTTGCTGATTGAGGTGAAGCCAGTTTTTCATCGAAAACATTATTTTTGAATAAAATCACAGATACGATAATACCTGCAAGTATGACAGCAACAGCAAACAGCCAACGATTCTTCGGTTTTTGTATTGTATGTCCGTATTCATCTACCGGCATAACAGGAACTCGCCTGAATAGATAACGGTTACTTTCTCGTTTCCGTATTATACGTCCGTATTCATCTACTGGCATAATTTATTCCTATTGTTTTGCATACGGCACTTCTATACTCGTTGTAACTTGTAGCGGATATGAAAATATTTCAGCCATATCGCCGCCAATTTCAGTTTTGTTCGTATTGCAGACAAGCGTATATTGCGACAGACCGTCCAACAATCGCGTCGTATATGACGGATTGCCAATATTGAGAATGTCAAGTGTCATTTTTACCGCAATAATAGTAACAAAATTAATATCTGCAGAAATACCCGGTTCAAATGCTGCTTTTTCCAAATCCTCTTCATTGGTATAGAATTTGCGGTTTTGATTTACACGTCCCGAAGTATCGCCTGTTATAGCCATAAAATCGGCGTATGTAGGCATTCCTTTCGGCAGGCAATAAAATATTTCGCCCGCAAAAGCCCGTTCCCAGCAGCCAATAGACATTAGAGCCATTCCTGCTTCCTGTGCTATTTTGTTGGCATACAAATCTCCTTCGCGATTATCCGCGCCGCCTATTACAATAACGTTTTCATCACAAAATTCTTCCAGAATTGCCAATGGAACTTCCTGAATAATCCTATTCTGCGTGATAATTTTCGCATTCGGATTGATCTTCAAAATACGTTCTTTTACTGCATCTACCTTGTATTTGCCCACATCAAGTATTCCGCATTGATGACGGCAAATATTGTGGTAACCCAGAATATCATTGTCAATCAGCATAAAACGCCCTACGCCTGCACGTGCAAGTTCGAGTGCAACTAAACTACCTACCGAGCCACAGCCAACCAACATTGCACCTTTGGAAAGCATTATGTCGGATTCGAGTATGCCCGTGTTACGTGAAAATACGTCCATTTTCAGCATGTACAACTCTTGTTTGCATTCTTTAAGTACGGGGAAATGAATGAATTTCAGTTTATTGTTTTCCCAAAAACCGACAAGACACGGCATTTCGCTTCCATCCGCCGATGCAGGTAAAACGGGTTTTTCCATAAAAATTTCTCCGAGTTTGCAAACATTTTTCGCCTTTTGGGTTGAAACAATATTAAACGAATATGTGTTTTCTACATAAATTCCAAACACTTCACCTATGTAATGGCTGCTTTCTATTTCCTCAGGAAAATAAACAACAGGTATAATTTTCTTTTTGAATACATCCATGATTATATTATAAATTCATCAACAGTAATTTGATTATTTTTTAACGCATTATATTTATTAAGCCATTTAATAGACACATCCATCACGTTAAGCCCGTTGATTTGTGAATTTTCCAAAATCTCCGACACTGTCAGATACGTTTTCCCATCGGTGTCCGTAGCAATATAAGGCAGTCGATAATCACAACAAAGTCGTGTTATTTGAGGATTGCTAATATACACCCTGAACTCGTTCATATCTTCGTCATAATTTTTCGGGTAAATCATGTTTAGCATCCACTCACCGTATTTAACGGATAAAACCAGATGTCCGTTTTCAACATTTTTCTGAACGTAAGTATATTTCCTGATTAAAGAGTTAAGTTCTGAGTCCGCTTTTTCCCTGTTTTTTTCAAACCATGCAATGCTTGCAGATGCATTGTTGACTGCCTGCACGTTTGCATTGTCGGCCCCATCTTTCCTGTTTCTGTCGAAGATTTTTTTTAAATACCCGATAACAGACTGCCTCTTTATTTTTTGCTTTTTCATTGCTTTCTCCGGTAAAGACGGATTTATACCTTGCTCCGGATAATATTTCAGATTAAAAAAATCCGGTGGAATCAAATCGTCTCCTACCGCCACCTCCATTTTTTGATACGAAAAAGGCAGACTCACGTGATACATTGTCAAGCGGAAAACAGGATCTATATTTACCAGACCGGAAATCGCACCTGCCTGATTAAGTAAGGCATATTCGCGGTTTGTTGTATCGTCCATACTCGAAAAAACATCCATACTGCCGGGATGACGATGCCAGAGACCCAATAAATTCAGTTCGGTTTTATACTGAGAAGATACTGAATTTGCGACATAATCAACAAATTCAGTATCATATTCAAAATATGCCGATTGAAAGATGGAATTTTTCCCCGGAGGGATAACTTCCATCACTACCCAAATCCCGTTGTCCAGCAAATATCCCAACAAAATTCCACCGGTTTCAAGTGGGTGTTTGGCAAAACTTTCGCTGATGATTGCGTTGTACGCTTTGTTGGAAAACACTACGGTAATCTTGTCCATATTTTTTTATTACAAATTTAAATACCACCGTGTTCGTTGAATTTCTCTTTAGATAAGTCGCCCATCAATACAAGTTCAAAAGCCATCAACCATTTCACAGCCCAAGCCATTACCGACGCTGCCGATGTTTGAATCTCGCCAATATTAATATTACTTGCTTCTGCCGTACATAAATATAATCCATCGTCACCTCGAAGCAAATGAGTGGGTCTCCATCCCAAATCCTCAATTAAGTCCTCAATAGTGGGTTCCAGCAGGTGTATGTGAACCGAACTTCCCATCACTGATTGAGGGTGATTGTTCTGATATATCGCGGAAACCTGCCATTTGTTATTGCCCACTATGCCAATATTCAATTCACCCAACCATGCAAGTCTTCCATCGTCAAGTTTTATCAGTTCGAAATCAGGAAACGCCTTTTGCATGGCTTCTATTTCATCTTCCAATAATTGAGGGTCATTGTCGTACCACTGGTTAAAAGCCAGTTTTCCCGGTGGGGTACTGATGTTGGCTTCACCTCTGTTTTCGGTAACATTTCCCCGTGTACCAACTTTTACTTTTTCGCCATTAAGCAATTTCCGCGCCAGTTCCTGACGCTTCTTCTTTTCGTCGGTTTCACTTGCTAACCGACCATTTGGAATGTTTGTCATTTTAAATTTATTCATAATATTTCTTTTTTTGCCCCAATCCCAAAAGAGGGACTGTGATTAGTCTCTATCATTTTTTTTACAAGTAAAATTTCACACGGTTTCATCTTCTCCATCCGCACAGGTTCTTTTGCGACACTCGCAAAGGCTCGATTGCGACACTCGCAAAAGCCCGATTGCGACACCCGCACAGGCTCCTTTGCGGCGCTCATAAAAATTCGACATTACCGTACCGTTAATATCCTGTCAAAATTCGCTGTGCGCGGCTCTTTCAACGGCGCTTTGCTGTTCCCGCTAAACTGCGTAGTCAACTCTATCCGGTACGTTCCTGCCGCCAGAACCGGTATGACCACTATCAACTCCGAAGGATTGTTGGTCACAATGTCCGAACTCTCTACCTTCGTACGTTTGGAAGTGGCTTGATTGACGAAGTAAACGCCGTTGTCGGCATGTTCGCCTGCAATTTTGATTTTGTATCCGGCGATTCGCAGGTTACGTTCCGGCGTCAGCAGATCGTTGACGCTGCCGATCTTCACATCGACCACCTGTGCAATCTCCGTTCCGGTGTCGGCTATGCCGAGTACCTCTACCGATATCTGCTCCATCTCCTTGCGCAGCAGGGCGCCCTGATGAAATTCGAACAGCAACACGTGTTTCTTCGGGTCGAAGGTCTCGACGGGACTGTCAAATGTCCCCCTGATGTGCACGCCTGCGACAAACCAGCCCGTGTTTACCGAATAGCCGTCGCACAACTGGTAGCCCATTTCTTTGAAAAACAGATTTACCGCATGTTCCATGGCTGAAGCCGAAATATCCGCTCCGCCGCGTGTAGCGGCTGTCACGCAAATGTCTCCGATACCCAGAGAGCGTTCCGATTCAACCCGCGCCGTGTAGTCGTTCGGGTTGTCCTGTGTCAAACGGTTGTCGTACAACCAAGCCTTGATTTTGTGCAAAATAGTTGCCATATTTTTATCTGTTTAATTTTATCCCTACTCGTAAGGCTTTTCAGGTTTCGCCCCGCTTTTCGCAGAAATGCATTTTACCGCCTCTCTGCAGGGTTGCCGGAAACCCTTTTTCAGTCGTTAGCGTTAAATGATTAATTATCGGTTGAACCCATTCCGTTGTTCGACTCCGTCCGGGGTCGAATGTCCGGTG
>JAITBC010000467.1 GCA_031283785.1 Tannerella sp.
TCTTTTATAACATAGTTGTTAACCGATTTTCTCCAATTTAGGAATATCCCGATCCTTTATCGATCCTTCATCCTTAACCATTAACCGACCTCCCTACGGTGACGCACGGACGCCGTTGAAACACACGGACGTAGAGACGCAAAATCTTGCGTCTCTACAATGCGGTGTCAATGCTTGTACGGAAAAGCCGTCTTAAAAGAAATCTACAACATGTTCATCAGTTCTTTCTTATTCCGAGAACGAATATACGGCGGTGATATTTTTTATTTCCTTATTGAAAGGAAGCGCCCATACGACATCATTGTTTTCGTTAATCTCTATCAATAGCGGCTGGGATTTGTCGTCGCTATACATGTTTGAGTTGGCAATCATTCTGTTCCCGTTCTTATATTGAAATATTTCTGCAACATAAAGCAGGGAAGCGCCCTGTACACGGTTTGTGATGAACGTGCTGTCCTGTTGGCTGGCCGGGTTTATTTCAACGAACATATTGTCCCTGCCGCACGAAACAAGCAGGTTGCCGTTGTCGAGCGCCTTAACGGAAAAGACGTCATGTCCGATATAGACGCTTCCTTTGAAGCGTCCTTCAGGCGTTATCTGTAATATCTTCCGCTTATTGATAAGCGGGACAAGGTACATCCCGTCGTTCTTTTTTGTCACTTGACGGAATTGCCGGTGAGTATCGAATATGAGCGTGGGAAATGTTATTTCTTTCGTTTGTTTACCGTCTTTGTCAAGTTCGACGATACGCGCCTCCGGATCGCCGCATACGGCAATCATAAAGTTACCGTCTTTGAGGCGGGAGGCCGTATGGACTTCCTCATTCTCATTCGCCTTGTAATCCCATATAACTTCATGGTTGCGGTTTATCAGTTTTGCTCCTTTAGAATAGGCAAATAAAACGTTGCCGTCGGGAGTTACTTCCACATCGTTACATTCGTCACCTTCTTCAAGCTGATGCCTCCATTCTATAAGACCGGAGTTTTTTTCGATAATGGCTATTTCCTGCCATCCGCTGCCTGCAACGGCAAGTTTCTCGTTTTTACACGAATAGCAGCAAAAAATTAATATGACTGCCGACAAAATGAATTTGAATTGTTTTTTCATCATCTCTTTTCGTTAAATTAGTTCTGTCGCTGCAAAAATAACTATTATTTATCACATAAACCGGATTTCGTTCGAACAATCCTTATTTTTTACCGGACAGGGAACAAAAATAATTTTTATTTTGTATTACGCCCGGTTTGCATTATATTTGCCGGTCGTAAGAGAGATGAAGAAAAATATGTTCAAAGACTTATACAATACAACGATATCCTTGATATTCAGACCTTCGAAGGCCTGGCGTGCTTTGCGTGAAAAGCGGACGGACGATAATGAAGAATTTCTCTCCGGCTTTGTCTATCCTTTTATCGGGATGATTACGCTTGCTGCATTTATTGGAGTTTTCTTTACACGCAGGGAGTTTGACATACAAATAGCGCTTAAATCGGCAATACTTTCGTTACTGTCCGTTTTCGGAGGTTTTTTTCTGGCTTCGTATCTGGTGAATGAGATGTGGCGTTCATTATTTAAACGGGAAAAAAACATAAAACTTTGTCAGAATTTTGTCGGATATTCATCGGCTTTGATGTTCTCCCTTGATATATTGCTCAGTTTGTTGCCCGAATTTTTCTTTTTTCGTTTTTTTGTGTTATATACGTTGTATATTGTCTGGGAGGGCGCAGTTCCTTATATGGATGTACGGGAATCGGAGCAGATTAAGTTCGTAAGCTTTTCGACGTCAATAATTATCGTGGCTCCCTATGTGCTCGAGTTAATTTTGTGTTTGTTGATGCCCGGCCTGAGGTATTAGTACGTTTTTTGTCGATAGAGCAGGGGGTGGGGTGCTTATGGTTCGACGGATGTTGTTCGAATCATTCATTATTGTCGGTTTCTTCCTTTTTATTGTCTGCGTCTTCCTCTTTTTTCCTTCCGACGAGGATGTCCGACAACGAAGAGAAATCTTTGCGGAACATTATTCCGACTCCTTGACGGGTAAGCGACTTGGTGTTATAGCGGTACAAATCGTTCGCATGATTATAAGCTTTAAGGCTTATTTCCCCGCTTCGCGTGAGCTTGTATTCCAAATCAAATTCGCCGACAAATGCGTTTGACATGATACTGTTATCTTTATACCCGAAATTCCCGTTAAACAACAACCGGTTGTTCAACAGTTGGCTCGACAGCAACATTTCAACTTCCGTATCTTTCACCCCATCCTGGCGGGAACGTATATTTGTGCCTATCTGCACTTTATCTGTCAGGCTGCTGAGAATATTCGACAATTGTGCGGAGATAGCCGATGACGCCATTACGCTGAATTCGTTTGAACGGTAATCATTCCGAGAATAGTCCGGGGTATAGAATTTGTTAAGTACCAGCAAGTAGATGATTTGCCGCGTCATCATATCTTCCGTGTCGATAAACGACTTTACCTGACGTTCCAGTTCATTGTTTGAATTGGGCAATTCGAGGTCGAACGCGATGGCCGGGTTTTGCAGCCGTCCTTCCAGCTTGAGGATACAATTGACCGGTATGCTTGGATTTGCCGTCTCCATGAGGAGTGTCTCGTCGAGGTCCTGTATGTTGGCCGTCAGGTTATATAAAGCGCTTATATCGAGATCGGCTGCCATTGGATCTCCGTGGAATGTGACGACGCTGCCGTCGCGTATGTTAAAACGTTTGCGTATGACCTGTTGCAGGCTGAAGTTGTATGTGCCTTCCGATATAAGGTAGTTGCCGAACATTTGTGCGTTACTGCGGTTTCCATATAAAATCCGGATATCCCCGCTTCCGCTTCCGCGTATTTTATCGCCGGAGGCAGGATCCATCACGAGTTCCAATTTGGCGTCGGGCGTGACATTCACGAGAAAATCAAGCTGGTAGTCCATAGAGGAATCGTCATCGTTCATAATATTTTTAATATCGTTTTCACTGTCCGACGTGCGGGCGGTATCCTCCTGTTTTTCGATAAAGGAGATAAAGTCATAATTTTCGACCGTCGAATTTTCCGTGAAATTGAAACCCATGGAAGTGCCGGCGCTGCTGCGCACGTTTCCTCCGACATTGACATAATCTTCCGTACCGTTTATATTTGCTGTCCCGTCGGCATATACCTGTCCGTAAATTTTCGGGTTATCATATTCGGTGATATCATATACCAGCATATTGTTAAATTTCAGGTCCAAATCATATTTCATATTCCTGAAATTTTCGTGTGTGAAGTTAAGATTTAAGAATCCGGTATTTCCGTCTTTATCCGATATGACCGTGTTTTTTGTCCTGATAGCCGATTTGTCGAAGAAAAGAGTATCGGAAAACGAATATTCCGTATTCAGCAGGTTGATTTTTATATTCCCGTTCTCGATATAAGAAGAGCCTTCTATGAAAATGTCGGAGAAAGAGCCGTAAAGATGAATATTTCCGTATGCAAGTCCGTTGACATTGCCGGCGAAGGCTTTCATGTATTTTTGCACAAAAGCGATATTTATTTTGTTTGCATCGAAAAAAAGAGACAGTCCACGATTTTCTCCTATCGGGAATATATATCCGTTTACATCGGTCCAAACAGAATCGTTGTGGTATATGGAGCCTAACAGCAGGATACCTTGCCGGTCGTTATCCCATTCGCTTGATATGTTTAATTTGCCCTGTACGGCCTGGTTGAACGAAAAGTCCATGATTTCGAGGCGTCCTTCGATCATCATGCTTCCCAGCAGGTCGTGTGCGTTGACCGTACCGGTTGCACTGCCGCCGAATTGTAGCGCCGGGATATTCAAGACGTCGAATATGTGTCTTATTTCGATATCTTTCAGGTCGACAAGCAGCAATTCTTTCGGATTGTCCGAGATAACGCCGTCGATATGCAGATATTGATCGGTTTTCGTGATATAAAAATTGTCGATATGGATATTGCCTCCGGTTATGGTTACGGAAGCCGGTTCGATGTTCCAAAGGGAATCTTTGAGTATGATTTGCGCCGGGGGTATCGTTATTTCGGTACGTAGTTTCTGCTCGTCGTTTTCTTTGATAAATAATGCCGACGCCGTTATCTCGGCTTCGAATTTGTTCTC
>JAITBC010000321.1 GCA_031283785.1 Tannerella sp.
GAACAACAGTCAGCCGGAGGTGTCGGGACAGTCCACTGTTCGGAACAACAGTCAGCCGGAGGTGTCGGGACAGTCCACTGTTCGGAACAACAGTCAGCCGGAGGTGTCGGGACAGTCCACTGTTCGGAACAGCAGCCGGGCGAAAACGCCTGCCATACATTCAATTTGCTCAAATTATTTATTGTATAACTAAAATATATACCATGAAAATAGATATTATCAATACTCAGCGTTTAAGTCAGGCTTTACACTTGCAGTTTGCAGATGAAGCGGCAAGCCTGATAGAGAAATACAGTTTTTTAACGTCAAAAATCGCTCCGCAATTTGCGATTTTTCGGGCGAGCATCAGGAAGGAAGATTTATGTTACAAAATCATTCGCAAGAGCGACCTTTCGGAGGCTAAAGAAAATGCAGACCAGGCTCGTGACGCTGTTATCACCGGCATTAGCGAGGCTGTGAGAACCGCGCTCCGCCATTTCGACACAACAGTAAAAGAGGCGGCGAAAAGACTGAAAATCGTTCTGGACGCATACAATACGCCCAAAGCGCTGACAATTCTGCCATACGACGCCGAAACTGTTTCCGTCTTCAATCTCTTGCATGAGTTCGACGGAAAATACCTTGCCGATGTACAGGTAACAGGACTGTCGGCATGGGTGACGGAACTGCGCGCACGCAACGAAGCACTCGACCGCCTGGCAAAAGCCTGTAACGAACAGCAGGCAGCGAAACCGCCTTTCCGCATGAAAGACGCACGTAACGAAACGGACGAAGCTTACAGGAATATTGTTCTTGTAATTAACGCCCTGACTGTTATGGAAGGGAAAACGGAATATGTTCCGTTTGTATCCGAACTCAACGAATTAATCAAACATTACAGCGATTTGACTGCACAGCATCGCGGAAGAAACAGAGCAAAGAGACAGTCGAAAAGCGAAAACGAAGAACAGGATTAATTATCAACCGGACAAAATTTGTATAACCTTTTAATACAACTGAGTTATGAAACTTATATGCAACACCTCATGATGATTTTCGAAAAAGATGGCGTATCAGTTACGCAGAAATACCATATATAACTATGGTATCGGGAACTGTCACCTTTGGCTTTTTTGCCGGAAAAAAAGAAGCAGAACTTGCGAAAAGCTAAAGGTATTTAACAAAATTTTTTTTTACCGATGTTGAGATATTTCTCAATTATCACTTAATTTAATAAAGAAATGTATAAAAACGTAAAAAACAGATGGAAAGCAACTGTAGTGCTGTTACTTTCCATGATTTTCCTGACCGTCGGATTAAACGCACAAAATATCGACATAAAGGGAAAAGTGATTGATGCAGACGGCAATGTATTGCCGGGAACTGCTGTGCTTATACAGGGAACTACCATTGGCATTACAACCAACGATGACGGCGATTATGCGCTGAATAATGTACCCAAAGGAAGTACTCTGGAATTTATTCTTGTAGGTTTTATTACCCAGCAAATTAAAGTTGCCGGAGACAAAACTGTAATCAATGCGATTTTATTGGAAGAATCGGAATCATTAGATGAAGTCACCGTTGTGGCTTTCGGTACACAAAGGAAAGAAAGTGTGATAGGCTCCATTACTACTGTCAATCCTGCGGAATTGAAAGTTCCTTCGAGCAATCTTACCACAGCGTTTGCCGGCAACATGGCGGGAATAATAGCCTACCAGCGTAGCGGAGAACCGGGGAGGGACAATGCCGACTTTTTCGTGCGAGGTATTACAACCTTCGGAGCCAACGTTAACCCGTTGATATTGATTGACGGTATTGAGCTTACAAGCACTGATCTGGCGCGCCTGCAGCCGGATGATATCGCCAGTTTTTCTATTATGAAAGATGCTACGGCAACCGCTCTGTATGGCGCTCGCGGAGCCAATGGCGTTATTCTGGTAACCACCAAACAGGGAAAGGAAGGTCCTGCCAAGATTTCGGTGCGCTATGAAAATTCCATATCATCGCCTACTAAGAATGTGGAATTTGCCGACCCCATTACTTTCATGCGGTTAGCCAATGAAGCCGTTTTGACTCGAGACCCGCTGGGAGAACTTCCCTACGGACAGGAAAAAATAGTAAACACGATGGCGCCCGGCTCCAATTCGTTAATATTTCCTGCAAACGACTGGCACAGTATGCTGTTCAAGGATTATGCAATGAACCAGCGGGTAAACTTGAATGTTAGCGGCGGCGGTACTGTTTCCAGATATTATGTCGCCGGTTCGTTCAGTCGCGATAACGGAGTATTGAATGTGGATAAAAGAAACAATTTCACTAATAATATTGACCTCAAAAACTATTCTTTGAGAGCCAATGTCAATATTGATGTTACAAAAACGACCGAACTGGGCATACGTTTAAGCGGTAATTTTGACGATTACACCGGTCCGGCAGATCCGAATCCGAGTAACAGTACTCCTGTAGGAAACGAGATTTACAACATGATAGTACATTCCAATCCCGTCATGTTTCCCGCTTATTTTCCCATTGACGAAGAACATAAATATGTCAAACACATTATGTTTGGAAATCGGGACAATGCCTACACCAATCCTTATGCCCAGATGGTCAGAGGTTATATGGACGAATCGAGGTCGCAGATGCTGGCACAGTTTGAAGTCAAGCAGAATCTGAATTTCATTACCGAAGGTTTATCATTCAAAACTATGGCAAATATTTCCCGGTTGGCTTCGTTCAGCGTCAGCCGAAAATACAATCCTTTCTGGTATCAGGTGGACAGTTACGACATCGTTACAGGGAAATATTACCTGAAAGCGACCAATTCCGAAGGAAGCAATAAAGGTACCGAATATCTTGATTTTTTGGAAAGTCCCAAAAATGTGGAGTCATCGCTGTATTCCGAAACCAGTTTGACATACGCCCGCACTTTCGCGGACAGGCATTCTTTCAGCGGACTGCTGGTACTGATGACACAGGAAAAATTGGCGGCAAATGCCGGCGACATACAGCTGTCTCTTCCCTCGCGCAATGCAGGACTGTCGGGTCGTTTGACCTATTCGTATGACAATCGTTATTTTACGGAATTTAATTTCGGGTATAACGGTTCCGAACGCTTTGCCGCAAATCATCGTTACGGATTTTTCCCTTCGGCAGGCGCAGGATGGATGATTTCCAACGAAAAATTCTGGGAGAATCTGAAACCTGTCGTCAATAATCTGAAACTGCGCTATTCATACGGACTGGTAGGAAACGACAATATCGGCTCAAAACAGGACAGATTTTTCTATCTTTCCCGCGTCAATATGAATGATGCAGCCAGAAGCGCTACTTTCGGAGAAAATTATAACCGCACATTATCCGGAGTATCCATTACCAGATATGCAAATGAAGATATTACATGGGAAATTTCTACTAAACACAACTATGCGATAGAACTCGGTCTGTGGAAGAAAATAAACATCGTAGCAGAGTATTTCACCGAATATCGCAGGAATATTTTGATGACTCGCGCTGCCATTACTTCGACCATGGGTTTGACGGCGCCGGTTCGCGCCAACATTGGAGAAGCCTCGTCTAAAGGAGTGGATATAAGTCTCGACTATCAGCAAATATGGAATAAGAATTTCTGGACGTCGGCACGCGGCAATTTCACATACGCCAAAAACCGCTACGAAGTGTATGAGGAGCCGGACTATCCCGAAAAATACCGGTCTTTAGTAGGTCAATCGATTAATCAACCGTTTGGCTTTATAGCTGAACGTCTGTTTATGGACGATGATGAAGCACGCAATGCTCCTTCACAGGATTTTGGAGGAACGTATGGAGGCGGCGATATCAAATATACCGATGTGAACCGCGACGGACGCATTACGTCCGGCGACCACGTTCCTATCGGACATCCTACCGTACCGGAAATTGTGTACGGTTTCGGGTTTTCGGCAGGTTATAAAGGACTGGACGCTTCCTTTTTCTTTCAGGGAGCGGCAAATGAATCATTTCAGATATCTCTTGTCGATAATCCGAGTACAGGAACGATAAGCACAGTGCCGTTCCAGAACGAAACACAACTGCTGAAGGCGTATGCCGACAGTCACTGGTCCGAAACTCATCAGGATATGTATGCCGTCTGGCCCAGACTTAGTTATACGATGAATGCCAATAATATTCAAAGTAGCACGTGGTTTATGCGTAATGGCGCTTTTCTCCGTCTGAAACAGGTAGAATTGGGTTATACTGTTCCGGGTGAATGGCAGAAAAAGTTGCGCCTCTCCACTTTCAGAATATATGTCAGTGGAACAAATTTACTGTTGTTCAGTAATTTCAAACTGTGGGATGCTGAAATGGCGGGTAACGGATTAGGTTATCCCATACAGCGTGTCTTTAACATAGGAGTAAATCTTACTTTCAATTAATTAAATAGAGTTAAAATGAAAACATTAATAAAAAGAATCAGCAAGAAACGGATGATATGCTTGATAGCATGTTTATGGCTGTGTAACGCCTGTTCCGACTATTTGAATGTGGTACCGGACGATGGCATCCCAACATTAGATAATGCCTTTGCAATGCGTTCGGAAGCAGAGCGGTATTTGTTTACCTGTTATTCATATATGCCCCGTGACGGCAGTTTACCGAATGACCCTGCAATTATGGGAGGCGATGAATTTTGGTCAATTATAGACCCTCCAAGCAATTATACTTTCGGCGATGCCATGTTCCGGATTGCTCGCGGACTTCAGAATGCGACCTCTCCATTTGCCGGTGAGTACTGGACAAGTTTGTATAAGGGGTTGCGGGTTTGTAATATATTTCTGGAAAACATCGACAAGGTTC
>JAITBC010000329.1 GCA_031283785.1 Tannerella sp.
CCCTCAACGCCGATGCCCGAGCCGATGAAAAAGATGCAGTATATCTGCATCGGATGTCTGACGTTTTCCTCTGTAATACAAGAGCGTCAATACAGTTCCAACCATTCGTAGACGTTACCCGTGTAATTGAGGAAACGGACAAAATCTTCGCGCGATATGATAAGCGATGCGGTATTTATGCATGGATGGAAACTCAAACGCCGGGCGTTCAACAGGTTTTTGTCTAAAAAGACATGTACATGATGCGTTTCGTCGTTTACAAGTCCGAACGGCGTAACCGAGCCGGGCGTCACGCCGAGATATTTCATCATTCGTTTATCGGATGCGAAAGTGAGTTTGCCCTGATGCAAGAGCTTTTCTATGGCATGTATATCCACCGCGCAGTCGCAATCAAGAATCACAAGATAATGCCGGTTCCCCTTATGATTACGGAAAAACAGGTTTTTGCAATGTTTAGCCTCATGCCCTTCCCAATAGCGGCGTGCAATCTCTATCGTTGGAGCAGGCGGGTGTTCTATATATTCGAACCGTATATTCAACTGCTCCAACAAAGCATAAAGTTTTACGTCTCCATTCATTTCTTGTCATTCTCTCTTTCTGCCGACAACAATCGTTGAGCGGCAAATTTACCTGATATTGCAGCTAACGGCAATCCTCCGGCCGGAAATGTACATTGTCCTGCAACATAAAGATTTTTAACGCCGTCAATCCTGCCTTTATGAAATTGTTTTTTTACACTGCCATACGGTATAAACGACATATAAGTGCCGCGATACGAATTACAATATTTATTAAACGTGAGAGGCGTTGCCACATCCGACATTTCAATTTTACCCTCTAACTCCGGGAATACTTTTACAATCCCTCCCGTCACCCACTTTGCGATACGTTCCTTTTCCGAATTATACTCCCGTATAGAGTTTTCTTTGAGGGATTTCCAGAAATCAAATTCATTTTCGGTTAATAAAACGGTCATTACGGTCTTTCCGTCCCGGACGAATTTCGGGTCAAAATTATACACTTTAACATTGAAAAAACTCAACTCCGTCTTATTAATACGCAACGGTTTTTCAGGCTGGATATATATATTATGAGGATATGACCCGATATCGGCGGAAACGCCAAGCCCAACATAAGTCCCGGTTAAAATCATATAATTATGTGATTCGGTAAAACGTTTTTCAAAAAATTTATCCGGATACCGAGCCTCAAGAAGGCGGTTCAATAACATATCAGCGTCTACAGCCGAGATAATGTAATCGGCCGTCAACTCCCGATCTTCCCCTTTCAACCGGATGCCTGCAGCTTTACCGTCACGAACAATTATCTTATCGACCGTTTTTCCCAAATGTATTTTTCCACCTAAATATTCAAAATACCGCTGCATCCGCTTTACAAATTCCAAAGAACCGCCCACAGGCCATCCGCCGTCGCCGGATGTTCTTATCCCCAATGAATAGAACAATGTATATGCCGGCAATACGACAGGGAAGACACACGATAACAGTTGACGTATAACGGGCGACTCAAACTCTCGTAAATAGTCATTAATAGTCATAAACTCCGTTTTCCTGTCCGGCTTCCCGGAGCGAATAAGTTTCCAGATTAACGGCAGGAAGATCAGCGGATTCGCCTGCTCAAACGGCTTATCAATGGGGGCATTAAGATGTTGAAAACGCCGGATATCTTTTATTAATTTACAGATTGCCGCTTTATCACCAGGCGAAATATCCAATAATTCACATTCCATCCTGTTTAAATCCGAATACAAATGGTACATCTTCCCTTCATAAACCGTTGATGCAATCTTTTCCGTATTATAGACCGACACATCATCGCCCAATGCCCTGCATGTCCGCCATATATCATGAACTCCCGTTCCCGGCCGGGTACCCGTAAGCCATTGTATACATCCGTCTATATGAAAGCCTTGACGGTTCCAACCCGTACAATTACCTCCTACAATGGAATGTGCTTCAAACATTTCCACATCCAAGCCTGCCAAACGCACATATATCCCGGCTACCAGCCCCGACACTCCTGTCCCTATTACAAATACCGTCCTGTTCTTCATATATTAATAAATTTGTTGCAATAAGATAAAGATCGAGTGAAAAACTTTTTACCCGATCTTAGCAATAAGTTCCATAAATAACAAACTCATCTTATCCGCCGCCCGTTCGGCGGCTTTCACGACATCTCCCCCGTCATTCGCAAAATCATCCGCAAAATGATATCCTTCGTTCGTGATAACCGACATGCCAAACACGCGCAACCCGGCATGGCGGGCAACGATGACTTCCGGTACCGTACTCATCCCGATTGCATCTCCTCCTGCCCTGCCATAAAAAGCATATTCGGCAGGAGTTTCGAAAGACGGCCCCGTCAGTCCGACATATATCCCTTTTTTCAACGGAATACCATGCAATACAGCGAGTTCTTCCACGTAACGTATAAATTCCCGGTCATAAACGTGTGTCATATCGGGAAAACGCGTGCCGAACGCATCGTCGTTCTTCCCGATAAGAGGATTCGGCAACATATTGATATGGTCATTTATAACCATCAGGTCGCCAACCTTAAACGTATTATTAATCCCTCCCGCCGCATTCGACACGAGCATATTTTTCACCCCCAAGCATTTCATCACACGTATCGGGAATGTCACCTGCTGCATCGTATATCCTTCGTAATAATGGAAACGTCCCTGCATAACGAGCGCCGGTTTTCCTCCCAATATCCCGTAAATAAGATTCCCCTTATGCCCCATTGCAGTAGAACGCACGAACCCGGGAATATTGCGGTACGGGATAACTACTGCGTCCCGTATCTTGTCGGCCAACATGCCAAGTCCGCTCCCCAGCACGATGCCGGTTTCAGGTTTCCCGCTTATTTTCGACGATATGTAATCCGCCGCCGCCTGATAATTTGCCTTCATTATAACATAATTATTTTAACTTATATCCCGCAAATTTAATCATTACTTCCAAAAAAACAAAAAAATCAGCAATTTAAAAACGGAAAAGATATCCGGAAGGCGGCATCACAGAAATAAGAACAAAGCAAAATCTTTGTGAAGTCGGTATTGTTAAGTTGATATGGAAATGCTCAAAACAAAGCATTGATTACCGGCTGTTTACGTCTTAGCTTTTATCCAAAAACCATACCGGCTTAAACACAATGCCGTGAAGTTTTATAGCTTGCCGGAGACTTCTCTCAGCAGGGTCTTCGCATGAGGAATCGTATCGCCGTTTTCGCTGTAGACGCCGATAATATGAGCGCCTTTCCGGATAATGGGAATTTCGCCGTTGTACCGGTCTTTAATAAGGATTTCGCCTTCTTTGACGAGGTCAAGCGGCTGGCCGGTGAAGGCAAGGTAAGCGGTAAGAATCTCTTTGGCCTTCTCATCCGATTGGGCGTCTACTACAAACAATTGGAACGTTTTATCAGCGCTTTCATAGTTTGCCGTATAAACGGATTTAAGAAACGCATGCCCGATATAGCTCGATGTGATATATGCTTCGGTATAGGGCAGTTTGTCTTTCTGCGGAAAGACCTTCAGTATGGCGGGGTATCCTGACTGCGGATCTATCTTCACTGCCAGACCGCGCGCTATGTCGGGTAAAATCCGTTTCACGCCCGTATCGCTGCTGTGACTCGACATTTTGACATAGATATTCCCGGCAAAAAAGAACAGGTTTTCGTCATCGCCCTGCGCTTCGCCACCGATGTCGGGCAAGCAGGTCAGTTCCGTAGAGCGTTCCGAAGCGTACATGCCGAAAGCATCTTCAGGCGTGGCATGCCGGTAGGCTTGGATGGTGATGTAATCGTCGCCTTTTTTATAGTCGACGGACGTCATCTCCCTGAAATTATTTTCGATAAACAAAGGAGCAGCCCCATTGATACGATCGAAGAGGTTATCCGGGTTAAAAACTTCCGTTTCTTCCGATATGTCCCATCCTTCCACGACGGGCAACCACGATTTCAATTCTTCCGGCGTCTGTGCCGGAAGAATTTGAAACGAAAGCAGAAACAAAATGATTATCAAATATTTAAAATACTTCATGAATAGATATTAAAATGAATGACTCAAGTTAAAAGTACATCCGGGACCTGCAAGACAGGAGTGACGGCAGCAATTTTCGCAGCCACGTCGAAACCTGAACTACATTTCACTTTACAGTTACCGGCGCATGAACGGCAAAGGTTTTTTGCATCGGGCAAATTCAGTTCTAAGAGGGTTTCTTTGGATAGATTGGCTTGTTTATAACCATAGGCGTACATATAAGCGCGCATCAGCTCGGGGATGGGCAGGTGTTCGGCACATTCTTCGCCACATTTCCCGCAACGCTGACAGAAAAGCATCTCCCTGTCGCACAACATGGCCAGATAATCTTTTTCCTTGTCCGACATGGCCGGATTATTGACGGCGGCAAGACATTCATCCAACTCGTCGAAATTGCTGAACCCGGGAATGATCGTCGCAATATTTTCGTTTTCCCATGCCCATTTCAAACAGGCCTGTGCATTGATTTTCTTTTTACCTTCGGCGTCTTCTACGGCGCCGGTCATGGTTTTCATAGCTATAAAACCTACGCCTGCTTCTACTCCGCGAGCAATAGCCTCATCGGTTTCCTTGAGGTTATTGAGTTTAAAGTTATAACTCAGCAGGATGACGTCATACACGCCGGTATCGATGCCTGCATGTATCAACTCCGGTTTCAGGGCATGAGTAGAGAATCCAAGATGCTTTACTTTGCCGTCAGCTTTAAATTTTTTCAGGAGGTTAACGACTCGTTCGTCGGTGATTTCTTCCGGCTTTTCAAGTGCATGGGTGAAAAATAATTCCACATAATCCATTTGCAGCCGTTTAAGGCTCAGATCGAGCAAATCGGTAAAATCCTGTTCAAAACTATCATCCAGCGGATATTTGAACTTCCCTTTGGTAGCGATGGTGAAGGAGTCACGAGGCTTGTCTTTGAAGAAATTACCCAACATCTCCTCATTTCGTCCCTGCTGGTAACCATGTGCCGTATCAAAATGCGTGATTCCCGAATTATAGGCTGCTCTGACAACATTGGGATTGTCGGCACGCATCACGCCCATACTCAATATCGGCACTTTCATGCCTGTTCTGCCCAACGTACGCACAGGAAACTCATTCGCTGTACGACCCGTTGTCGTACGCATAGCTGCTGATGCCGCCACTGTAGGGGTAATCATTGCTCCGGCGCCAACCGCAGCAGATAGACGTAAAAAATCTCGTCGGTTTACATTCTTGTGTTTCATATCGTGTTATGTTAAAAATGGACAAATAACGTTTTTACGCTATAAACGCTATAAAAAATACTTTTAATCGGAATATAGACTTTACTTTAATGCATTGGTTTAATCCAACTTGCAGTTTTTCCTCCTCAAAACGAAAAAACTATCAAAATATGCCGTTTTAATGCACAAATCGGAATTTAAAAAAATGAACTCGGCTTATTTTTTCATAAGTTGACAGTGGTTTTTCGCGTCCGATAAAAACAATGTAACCACTAATGATATTATATATTTTCGGACACAGGACTTTTTATTTTCAAAACGTCATCTGTGATTGTGGCGATAGCAGTAAAATCGGGTTCGACGATTTCGTCTGTGTACTGTTATGACACTGTTGCCGGGGGAGGTGGTTCGGTTGGGTGGGACGATGCGCAAAAATTCCGTATCCGTTATCGGTCATTATGCCGAAAATATGCCGGCCACATTGTCGTGCGACAAACTGTTCATCGGCGTTGACGGTATAGATATGGATTATGGCCTGACTACAAGCGATATGAACGAGGCGCCAGTTAACCGGCAAATGATTGCCGCAGCGCAAAAGATTATCGTCCTGACCGATTCTCCCGAGTTCGACAGGCGCAACTTGGCGTGTCGGTTTGTCGTAGCTGTTTTCTTTCTTTAGAGGTAGCATAATTACCGGATTGCTTCATGCTTCGCAACGACTGCGGCAACACCCCGTCATTGCGAGGCACGAAGCAATCCGGAAGAATAAGCTCCGGCGGCCTGACGGATACGGGCTATGGGTGCCCGGAATCTGCAGGCGCCGGATTCAGCACGGTTTCATGCGTCATTTTATTCCGATCTTGAACGTTTCGATAGCATGATGCCCCAATTTATACGAAAATCCTTTGCCGGCAGAGTTGAGCGTCGAGGGGTCTTCTTCAATCATGTTCGTATGGCTGACGGACTCGATGTCTCTGAACAGGTTGAAAGTTACTTCCGCATCATTGCCCTCAATATTGTAATATCGAAGGATGACCGAATCATCGTCCTCGCATTTCTTTATCGTGCTGACAACAGCGCCTTTGCCGGTCAATGTTGCGAAACTTTGCTGTTCGGGAAGGAATCCCTGATGTGTTTCCGTATCGCTGACCACCGTTTTGAGGGATTGACGGCTTTGCGTACCTTGACGGTAGCCGTTATGCCAGTCTCCGGAGTAAGTGTAGATCGAGAAACGATAAGAGTGATTGCCGGGTTGTAAATAATAATTTCCCAGCCCGTGACAGCTTTTACGGCTTGCAAGCAGAAGCGGCTGCAATACAACGTAATCCACAGAACTACCGGTCGGATCAATCCAGTCGAAAACGGCTACGTCGGAGCTGACGGTAAAGCCGGCTTTCCCGTCCGAAGCCGCAAACCAGTCCTGTACTTCGCGGGGATGAACGTCCTTGCAGGGCGTGTCGTAGATCTGTACCGACTTGGAATATCCTGCCGCGCCCTTT